>NZ_JBHVEG010000062.1:0-32543 GCF_042802395.1 Promicromonospora sp. NPDC057488 | reverse complement strand
CCCGCAGGCCGGCGTCCGCTAGCCCTTGAGCCCGCCGGAGACGAGGTCGAGGCGCCAGTAGCGCTGCAGGAACAGCACGAGCGCGAGCAGCGGGATGATCGAGACCGCCGCCCCCGTGATCGCCACCGAGTAGAGCGCCGGGGAGCTCGACCCCTTGGCCAGCAGGGTGAACAGCCCCACGGTGAGCGGGTAGCGGCTCTGGTCCGAGAGCATGATGTACGGCAGCAGGAAGTTGTTCCAGGTGCCGATGAACTGCAGCAGGAACACCGTGACCATGCCCGGCACCATGAGCGGCAGCACGATCGTCTGGAAGATGCGCCACTCCCCCGCGCCGTCGATCCGCGCGGCCTCCAGCGTCTCCTGCGGCACCGCCGACATCGCGTACACCCGCGACAGGTAGATGCCGAACGGGCTGACGATGCTGGGCAGCAGCACCGACCAGTGGGTGCCCACCAGGCCGAGCTGGGACAGCAGCAGATACTGCGGCACGGCCAGCACGATGCCCGGGATGAGTACCCCGGCCAGGATCGACAGGAACAGGAACGAGCGGCCGCGGAACTCGTACTTCGCGAGGCCGTACCCGGCCATCGTCGAGACCAGCACCGAGAGCAGCGAGCCGACGCCGGAGTAGATCAGCGAGTTGAGGCACCACATCAGGTACTGCCCGCCCTCGTAGGCGAACAGCGCCGTGAGGTTCTCCCCCAGCCCGGTGCCGGGCGCGAAGGTGAACGTGGTGAACAGCTCGCCGCGCGTCTTGGTCGCCGCGACGTAGACCCAGGCCACCGGGATCAGGCAGTAGAACGCGCCGACCAGCAGCACGATCGTCGGCAACACTCCCCAGCCGCCCTGCCGCGCCCGCGAGCGCGCCCGGTCGGACGGGTCGCGCCGGGTCGACGCCGGGCCCGGGCGGGCAGTCAGCACGCTCATCGTTCGACCCCCATGCGCTTGCGGTTGACGATGCGCAGGATGACCACCGAGACGAGCACGGTGCCCACGGCGAGCACGGTGGACGCCGCGGCCGCCTGGGGCAGGTCGTCGGTACCGAACGCGTCGCGGTAGATGGTCATCAGCGGCACCCAGGTGTTGGAGATGGCGCTCGTCATGGGCTGCAGCGTGGCGGGCTCGCTGTACAGCTGCAGCGTGCCGATCAGGGAGAACACCCCGGTGAGCACGAGCGCGGGCACCACGAGCGGCACCTTGATCCGCAAGGCGATCTGCACCTCGCCCGCGCCGTCGAGCCGGGCGGACTCGTAGATCTCGCCGGGGATGGACCGCAGCGAGGTGTAGATGATGATCATGTTGAACCCGACGCCGCCCCAGATCGCGATGTTCGCCAGCGAGCCGAACAGCCCGGGGCCGTCGAGGAACGGGATGGTGCCGAGGCCGAGCGCCCGGGTGACGTACGAGAACGGGCTGGTGCTCGGCAGGTACATGAAGCCCCACAGCAGGGCCGCGACGACGCCGGGCACCGCGTACGGGATGAAGATCGCCGTGCGGCCGAACCGCTTGAGGCGGGCGGCCGGTGTGTCCAGCACGAGGGCGAACAGGAGCGCGAGGCCGAGCGTGAGCGGCACGGCGATGACGCCGTAGACCGCGAGCCGCCCGAAGCCTGCGGCGAACTCCGGGTTGGTCAGCACCGCGACGTAGTTGTCGAGCCCGACGAACACCTCGGTCTTGCGCCCGAGCAGGGCGCCCTCGATGCGGTAGGCGCGCAGGCTCAGCCAGACGGCGTAGCCCACGGGCACGAGCATGAACGCGACGTACAGGATGACCGCCGGGGCGGTGAACAGGTAGGGCGCCACCTGCCGCCGTCGGGGACGGCGGCGCGCCGGTTGCAGGGTGGTAGACATCGAGGGCACCCGGTCAGCCGTTGCTCACAGCGAACCCGGTCTCCTTCATGTCGGCCACCACCGCGTCCTGCGTGGCGACGAACGCGTCGCGCCAGGGGGTGCCGTTGCGGATGGCCTTGCCCAGCTCGTCCTCGAACACCGACTTGGCGAGGTTGACGTTCGGGCCCCAGGTCACCGGGACGGTCTCCGCGGAGATGTCGGCGGAGATCGCGTAGAAGTCGTCCTGCTCCGGCATGAGGGTCGGCGGGTCGTTGCTCTCCGCCATCTCCTGCCCGAGGCTGGAGGCCGGGTACAGGCTCTGCTCGTCCAGGAGCAGCGTGTTGCCCTCCTTGGACGCGTTCAGCCAGGTGGCGAACTTGGCCGCCTCCTCCGGGTGCTCGCTGTCCTTGGTGACGACGAGGGCGGAGCCGCCCTGGTACGCGACCGCCGGGTCGCCCGGCGTCCACTGCGGCAGCGGCGCCATGGCCCAGCTGCCCGCCGTGTCGGGGGCCACCGACTCGATCACGCTCGGCGCCCACACCGCCGACGGCCACGAGAGCATGGTGCCCGCGTTGACCATCGCGTTGTACTCGGGGGTCAGCAGCGGCTCCGTCTGGATGAGCCCCTCGGTGGCCAGCTCCTCGAAGTAGTCCGCCACCTCCAGGGACGCCTCGTCGGCGATCCCGACCGACCACTCCTCACCGTTCACTGACCACCACTGCCCGCCCGCCTGCGTGGCCACACCGGCGAAGAAGCCGAACTCCGTGGGCGGCAGGCTGGAGATGACGGCGTCCGGGTCGGCCTTCTTGACCGCGGCCGCGGCCTCGCGGAACTCCTCCCACGTGGTGGGCACCGGCACGCCGAGTTCCTCGAAGCGGTCCTCGCGGAACACCAGCGCCATCGGGCCGACGTCCTGCGGCACGCCGAACACGGCGCCGTCGAAGGTCGTCTGCGCCCAGGTGCCCTCGGTGAACGCGTCCTGCACGTCGCCCACGTAGTCGGTGATCTCCAGCGGCACGTCCGCCACGATCAGGGACGGCAGCGTCGTGTACTCCACGAGCGCCAGGTCGGGCGCGTTCCCCGCGCGCGACGCCGTCAGCAGCTTCTGGGACGACTCGTCCCCGCCGCCCGCGTCCGAGAGCTTGATCTGGATGTCGGGGTTCGCCGCGTTCCACTCGTCCACGACGGTCTTGCTGCCGGCCGGCCACGCCCAGTACTCGAGGGTGACGGGGCCCTCCGGGTCGGCGCTCGCGGCGCCGCAGCCGCTCAGGACGGCGAGGCTGGCGACCGTGGCAGCACACGCCACGAGGGGTCGGATTCGCATCGGGATCTCCTTTGATCGGTACTCGTCGGCGGCTGGGCGCCGACTGGACCAGAGTCTGGCGGCGCACCTACTCTTTGTCAAGTATCGAAACAAAGTCGGTACGGATAGGATCCGATCCCTCCAGAGACGAGGAAGCGATGTCACCAGGCTGGCCCGCGCTCGGCGACGCCGAGCGCAACGCGCTGCGCGAGCTGCTCATCCACGGCCCGCTGCCCCGCGCGGAGATCGCGCGCCGGCTCGGCGTGTCCCGCGCGAGCCTGACCCGCGTCACCCGGGCGCTCATGGACCACGGCCTGGTCACCGAGGGCGAGGTCGAGCTGCGCGGCGCGACGGGGCGCCCGAGCGAGCTGCTCGTGGTGCGGCACGCGGCCCGGCACTTCCTCGGCGTCAAGCTCACCGGCGACGCCCTGTTCGCCGTCGTCACCGACCTCGGCGCCCGCATCGTGGCGAGCCACGAGGAGCCCATCCCCGTGCGGGACCCGGGCGCGGTGATCGACCAGATCGCCGCCGTCCACGCCGGGTTCGCCGGGCGGTTCGACTCGATCGTGGCCGGCGGGATCGCGCTGGCGGGCGACCTCGCCGTCGTGGACGGGCGCCAGGTGGTCACCGACTCGCCGTTCCTGGGCTGGACGGACGTGCACCTGGCCGAACGGCTCACCGAGCGGCTCGGCATCCCCACGGGCGCGGAGAACGACGTGCGCGCGCTGACGGCCACCGCTCACTGGTTCGGCGCGGGCGTGGGCTGCACCTCGCTGGCGCTGATCACCGTGGGCACCGGCGTCGGCTTCGGGTTCGTGGTCGACGACCGCGTGGTCACCGGCCACCACGGGCGGGCGGGCCGGCTGGACCACCTGCGCGTCGACTCGGCCGGGCCCATCTGCGGGCAGGGGCACCGCGGCTGCGTGAGCGCGCTGCTGCCCAACCAGGCGATCGTCGACGCGCTGCGCATGCCCGGGCTCGACTTCGCGGGCGCCGTCGCGCTGGCCCGGGAGGGTCACGTGGCCGCCCGGCGCGCCTTCGCCGACGCCGGCCAGGCGCTCGGGGTGCTGGTCGGCACCGTGGCGAACGCCCTCGACCCGCAGAAGATCGTGCTCGCGGGCGACGGGCTCGTGGTCATGGAGCTCGCGGGCGACGAGGTGCTTGCGACGATCGACGAGGTGCGCTCCCCCGGCATCCCGCCGCTGGCGCTGGACGTCCAGCCGTTCCAGTTCGACGAGTGGGCCCGCGGCGGCGCCGTGGTGGGCATCCGGACGATGCTGCGGTTCTGAGCCCGCTGTTTGTTTCGCATATTGACAAACGGGTGAGCGCTCGACAAGTCTGACGCCCCGGGGGCGCAACCGTCCCCGCACCGACATCGAAGGGGATGCCCTGTGGCCCGCCGTGCGACCGAACGACCTCACACCCGCCGCGACCTGCCCGCCTGGCCCACCGACGGCCTGAGCTACGGCGGCGACTACAACCCCGAGCAGTGGTCACCGGAGGTGTGGCGCGAGGACGTGCGGCTGATGCGGGAGGCCGGCGTCAACATCGTCACCCTCGGCGTCTTCTCCTGGGGCCTGCTCGAACCGCGCGAGGGCGAGTACGACTGGGCCTGGTTCGACGAGATCATCGGGCTGCTGCACGACGCCGGGATCGCCGTCGACCTCGCCACCCCGACCGCGGCACCGCCGAGCTGGCTGCTGCACGCGCACCCCGAGGTGCTGCCGATCGACGCCCACGGCGTGCGGGAGCAGCCCGGCGGGCGGCTCGGCTGGTGCGCGAGCTCGCCCGTGTTCCGGGAGCACGCGCTGCGGATCACGACCGCGCTCGCCGAGCGCTACGGCGACCACCCCGCGGTGCGGCTGTGGCACGTGAGCAACGAGCTCGGCGGCGGCAACGGCCGGTGCTGGTGCGACGTCTCGGCGGTGCGGTTCCGCGAGTGGCTGCGCGCCGAGTACGGCACGGTCGAGGCGATCAACGCCGCGTGGGGCACGGCGTTCTGGGGGCACACCTTCACCGACATCGAGCACATCGAGCCACCCCGCGGCGACAAGCACAAGGCGACCCCGGGCCTGTTCCTCGCCTTCGAGCGGTTCTCCTCCGACGAGCTGCTGGAGCACTACCTCGCGGAGGCCGAGGTGCTGCGCGCGCACAGCGCCGTGCCCGTCACCACCAACTTCATGGTGGGCTCCGGCGGGCACGTGGTCGACTACTCCGACTGGGCCGGGCACGTCGACGTCGTGGCGAACGACCACTACACGATCGGGGCCGACCCGCTGCGCGAGCAGGACCTCGCGTTCGCGGCCGACCGGATGCGCGGGCTGACGCGGGCCCGTCAGCCGTGGCTGCTCATGGAGCACTCCACCGGGGCGCCGAGCTGGCAGGAGCGCAACCGCGCCAAGACCCCCGGCGAGATCCTCCGCAACGCGCTCACCCACGTGGCGCGCGGGTCGGACGGCGCGATGTTCTTCCAGTGGCGGGCCTCGACCGCGGGGACCGAGCAGTTCCACTCGGCGATGCTGCCCCACGCCGGCACCGAGACCCGTGTCTGGCGCGAGGTGGTGCGGCTCGGCGCCGCCCTGCGGCAGCTGAAGGGCATCGCGGGCGCGCCGGTGGAGCCCGCGAAGGTCGCGCTCCTGGTCGACGAGGAGTCGGCCTGGGCCCTGCAGCAGGGGCTCAAGCCGCACCGCGCCCTGCGCTACTCCCACGAGGCCCGGCTCTGGCACCGGGTGTTCTGGCAGCGGCAGGTGCTGGTCGACGTGCTGCCCGTCGACGCCGACCTCGACGGCTACGACCTCGTGGTGCTGCCCACGCTGTTCGTGGTCTCGGACGCGCAGGCAGCCCGGGTCGAGGCGTTCGTGCGCGGCGGAGGCACCGTGCTCGCCACCTACCTCTCCGGGATCGTCGACGAGACCAGCCGGGTGCGCGGCGGCGGCTACCCCGGCGCGTTCCGCGACCTGCTCGGCGTCACGACCGAGGAGTTCCGGCCGCTGCAGGCCGACGAGACGGTGCTCCTGTCCGACGGCGGCCGGGCGACCGACTGGAGCGAGGACACGAACCTGCACGGCGCCGAGGCCGTCGTCACCTACGCCGACGGCGACTCGGCGGGCCGGGCGGCGGTGACCCGCAACGCCGTCGGCGACGGCGCGGCCTGGTACGTCTCCGCGCAGCTCCCGCTCGACTCGGCCACACGGATCGCGGACCGGCTCATCGCCGACCTCGCCCTGCCCCGCGCGGTCGAGGCGGGCACGGGGATCGAGGCGGTCCGCCGGCGGACGCCGGACGGCGACGTCCTGTTCCTGATCAACCACTCCGGCGCCGACGAGACCGTGGCCGTGTCCGGCCGGTCGCTGCTCGACGACGCGACGTTCGACGGCGCCGCGCTGGTGCCCGCCGGCCGCGTGGTCGTGCTGCGCGAGAGCGCCGCCGAGTGACGCCGGACGTGCACGTGCTGCGCGCGGCCGGCGTCGGCGTCGTCGTCGCGCTGCCGCAGGACGGCCTGCCGGAGGTGGTGCACTGGGGCCGGGACCTCGGCCCGCTCGACCCGGCCGACGCGCACCGGCTGCTCCGGTCGGTCGCGCGCCCGGCGTCGCCGAGCGCGCTCGACGGGCCGTGGCCGCTCACCGTGCTCCCCGGCGAGCACGACGGCTGGGAGGGCCGCCCCGGCCTGGCCGGCCACGTGGGGCGGCGCGCCCTGCTGCCGCGCTGGCGCCGCACCGCGGCCGAGGGCGACGAGCGGCGCCTGCGCGTCACGGCCGAGGCGGCCGGGCTGCGCGTCGTCGTCGACCTGACCCTCGATCCGTCGGGGGTGCTGGCGGTCACCCACGAGCTGCACAACACGGGCGCCGAGCCGGTCGACCTCGCGATCCTGGAGGCGACGCTGCCGGTCGGCGACCTCGCGGCGGAGATGCTGGACTTCTCCGGGCGGTGGACGCGCGAGCGCACGCCGCAGCGCCGTCCGCTCGCGCAGGGCAGCCACGCGCGCGAGTCACGCCGGGGCCGCACCGGGCACGACTCCCCGCTGGTGCTCGCGCTCGGGACCGAGGGGTTCGACGACGCCCGGGGCGAGCTGTGGGCCGTGCACCTCGCCTGGAGCGGGGACTCCGTGCACCGCGTCGACGCCCTGCCCGAGAGCCGCACGGTGCTCGGCGCGGGCGCGCTGCTGCGGCCCGGCGAGATCACCGTCGAGCCCGGCGCCGCGTTCCGGACGCCGGCCGCGCTGTTCGTCTGGAGCGACGCGGGGCTCGACGGCCTCGGGCACCGGTTCCACCGGTACGTGCGCGACCGGCGGCACCACCCGCGCCGGCCCCGCCCGGTCACGCTGAACACCTGGGAGGCCGTCTACTTCGACCACGACCTCGGCAAGCTCGAGCGGCTCGCCCGGGTCGCGGCCGACGTCGGCGTGGAGCGGTTCGTGCTCGACGACGGCTGGTTCCTGGGCCGCCGCGACGACTCCACCGGCCTGGGCGACTGGCGCGTCGACCCGGAGCCGTGGCCGGACGGGCTGCACCCCCTCGTCGAGGCGGTCCGGGAGCAGGGCATGGAGTTCGGGCTGTGGCTCGAGCCCGAGATGGTCAGCCTCGACTCGGAGCTCGCCCGCGCGCACCCGGACTGGCTGCTGCAGCCGATCGAGAACGAAGTGCGCCCCTGGCGCAACCAGTACGTGCTCGACGTGTCGCGGGCCGACGTGTTCGACCACCTGCTGAAGGCGATCTCCGCGCTCGTGACCGAGTACCGCCTCGACTACGTCAAGTGGGACCAGAACCGCGACCTCATCGAGGCCGTGACCGCCGGCCGGGCGAACGTGCACCGGCACACCGAGGCGGTCTACCGCCTGCTGGCCGCGCTCCGGGACCGGCACCCGGGGCTGGAGATCGAGGCGTGCGCGTCGGGCGGGGCGCGCGTGGACCTCGGCGTCCTGGCGCACACCGACCGGGTGTGGGCCTCGGACACGAACGACCCGGTCGAGCGCCTGGCCATCCAGCGCTGGACCGAGCTGCTGCTGCCCCCGGAGCTCGTCGGCGCGCACGTGGGCCCGCCCGTGGCCCACACCACGAGGCGCGCCACGGGCCTGGACCTGCGGATCGCCGTGGCGCTGCTGGGCCACTTCGGCATCGAGTGGGACCTGACGGAGTGCACCCCGGACGAGCTGGACCGGCTCCGGGCCGGCATCGCCGCCTACCGGCGGCTGCGGCCGCTGCTGCACTCGGGCGACGTGCACCACCCGCCGACCGGCGACGCCGGGACGAGCGCGACCGTGATCGTGGCGCCGGACCGGAGCCGGGCCGTGGTGCGGGTGGCGCGGTCGGTGACGGGCGACCGCGCGCTGCCGGCGCTGCAGCGGGTGCCCGGGCTGGACCCCGGACGGCGCTATCGCGTCTCCCTGCCCCTGCCCGGCCCGCTCCCCCGCAACGCCCCACCGCTGTTCGCCGCGTTGGACGGCGTGGGGGTCGACGGCACGGCATTGGACGGCGCCGGGGCCGACGCCGCCGTGGTGCCCGGCGCCGCGCTCGGCTCGGTCGGGCTGCGGCTCCCGCTGCTGCACCCGGCGCAGGCCGTCGTCCTGGAGCTGACCGCGCAGGACTGAAGCGCCGTCCGCCACGTGTCAGACGTACAGGTCACCCGAGGGACCTGTACGTCTGACACGGGGGCAGGGCGGACCCTGACGCGGCGGCCCGGGGTCGTACGACCCAGGTATGACCCTGGGGCCGACCAAGACCAGACCCCGGCCTGATGCCCCGCGGTACCGCCGATCCGTAGCGTCTGCTGCATGGACAACACCGTGTACGCGCCAGGGTCGTCGCCCGCAGTGCGCGCCCGTTCCCTGACCAAGACGTACGGCAAGGGCGAGGCGATCGTGCGCGCTCTGGACGGCGTGGACGTGGACTTCGAGCAGGGCCGGTTCACCGCGATCATGGGCCCGTCGGGTTCGGGTAAGTCGACGTTGATGCATCTGCTGGCGGGTCTGGACTCCGCCACGGGCGGGCAGGCGTTCCTCGGGGAGACGGAGATCACCGGGCTGAGCGACAAGTCGCTGACGAAGCTGCGCCGGGACCGGATCGGGTTCGTGTTCCAGCAGTTCAACCTGTTGCCGATGTTCACCGCGGAGCAGAACATCACGCTGCCGGTCGAGCTGGCCGGTGCCACGACGGACCGGGCGTGGCTGGACACCCTGGTCGAGACGCTGGGGTTGTCGGGGCGGTTGACGCACCGGCCGGGTGAGCTCTCGGGTGGGCAGCAGCAGCGGGTCGCGATCGCGCGGGCGTTGATCGCGCAGCCTGATGTGGTGTTCGCGGACGAGCCGACGGGCAACCTGGACTCGCGTTCGGGTGCGGAGGTGCTCAGCTTCCTGCGGCGTTCGGTGCGGGAGCTGGGTCGCACGATCATCATGGTCACGCACGACCCGTCGGCCGCTGCGTATGCGGACCGGGTGGTGCTGATCGCGGACGGGCGGATCGCGGGGGACATCAGTGACCCGACGCCGGAGTCCGCGATGGCCGGGCTGGACGCCCTGCGCACCCTCGAGCCCGCCGTCACCACGGCACCCCGGACGGGTGCGTGATGTCGACCAACTCTCCCACCACCACGACCCGCATCCCCGGCTCGGCCGGGACGAGCTTCCCCACCGTGCGCCTCACGTGGGGACAGATGCGGCGCAGCACCGGCCGGCTCACGGCCGCGGGCGTCGCGATCCTGATCAGCACCGCCTTCGTCACCGTCACGCTGCTGGCCGGCGGTGTCATCAACGGCACCACCCGCGACATGGTCGCGGCCGGCTACGCGCAGGCCGACGTCGTCGTGTCCTCGCCGGGCACGGAGACGAACGGGATCGCCGAGGCCGACATCGAGGCCGTGGCGGCGCTCGACGGCGTCGCCTCCGTCCAGCCGGTCATGACCTGGTTCGGCGACCTGCGCAACGGCGGCAAGGGCGGTTTCCAGATGTTCGCCCCGGTCCCCGCGGATCCACGGCTGTCGCCGCTGGAGCTCGCCGACGGCGCCTGGCCCTCCGGAGCCGGCGAGGTGGCGCTGTCCACCAAGGTCGCCGAGCGGATGGAGGTCGGCGTCGGCGACACGGTGACGCTGAACCGCACCGTGTACCCCGAGGGCTGGGCCGAGAGCGAGGCCGACGACCCGGCAGCCGAGCTCGGCGAGCCCGAGGACGTCACCGAGACGCTGACCGTGACGGGTCTCGCCGACGACCCCTACGGCGCCTACACGCCCTACGGCGGCGCCGCCGCGGTCCCGGCCGCGACGCTCGCCGCCTGGAACGCGGCCGAGCCCTACTCCGACCCGGTCACCGAGCTCCTCGTCGCGCTCGACACCCCGCTGCAGGGCGACGAGATCCCGGCCGCGCTGAGCGAGGCGGTCCAGGGGGCGTTCTCGGCCGACGCCGGCGAGGCGACCGTCCAGACGACCGAGCAGGTGGCGGCGGAGCAGACCGCGGCGCAGACCGGCGGGGAGGACCTCGTGTTCCTCGTGTTCGTCCTGACCTTCGCGGCCATCGCGCTGCTGATCGCGGCCATGGTCATCACCAACACCTTCCAGGTGCTGGTCGCCCAGCGCACCCGCACCCTGGCGCTGCTGCGCTGCATCGGGGCGGGCGCGGGGCAGCTCTACCGCAGCGTGCTGCTGGAGGCCGCGATCCTCGGTGTCGTCGCGTCCGCGGTGGGCATCGTGGTGGGCGCCGCGCTCGCCCAGGTGGCGCTGCTCGTGGCGCCGTCGTTCGACCTCGGCGTGCCGCTGCCCACCACCATCACCCTGACCTGGCAGGCCGTCGTGCTGCCGCTGGCCGTGGGCGCGGGCGTGACGGTCCTGGCGGCGCTCGCCCCGGCCCGCTCGGCCACCCGGGTCGCCCCGCTGGCCGCCCTGCGGCCCTCGGACGCGCCCACGCTGCGTGCCCGTACGGGCCGGGCCCGCCTCGTGATCTCGCTCCTGTGCGTGATCGGCGGCTTCGCGGGACTCGCGATCGGCGTGGCCCTCGGCATGGGCGGGCAGCCGCAGTTCGGCCTGATCGCGGCCGTGGGCGGCGGTTCGCTCGCGTTCTTCGGCGTGGTGCTCAGCGCCGTGCTCTGGCTGCCGCGCGTCGCCGCGGGCCTCGGCGCCCTCGTGTCCCGCACCGGCCCGGCGGCCCGCCTGGCCGTCGCCAACACGCTGCGCAACCCGCGGCGGACGGCGGCGACCTCCACGGCGCTGCTGATCGGCGTCACGCTGGTCACCATGATGTCCACGGGGGCGGCGAGCGCCCGGATGTCCGCGGACAGCCTGCTCGACGAGACGTTCCCGTACGACGTGAGCGCGTCGCCGTCCGACGAGAGGTACGTCGACGACGTGCGGGAGGCCGTGGCCGGCACCGACGGGGTCACCGACACCGTGCTGGTGACCAACACGAGCGTCACGGTCGCCGGGGTGGAGGACCTCTCGATCGCGGCCGCCGACCCGCACGACCTCGCCGCCGTGGTGAACGTCGCCGAGGAGGCGGAGCGCCTGGTGGACGGTTCCATCCTGCTGACGCAGGACGCGGCGGACTCGCTGGACCTCGGCGAGGGCGACACCGCCACGGTCGAGGGCACCGACGGCGCGATCGACCTGACGGTCGTGATCACCACGGCCGACCCGCTCAGCAGCATGATCACGGCCGCCGACCTGGCCCGGATCACCACGGCGGACCAGTGGAGCGACGTCTGGGCGCACATCGACGGCTCGGACCCGGCGGCCGCGCTCACGGACGTGCAGAACGCCGTGGCTGAGGTCGACGGCGGGGCGTTCGTGATGGGCCCCGCGGCCCAGGCGGCGCAGTTCCGGCAGGTCGTGGACGTGATCCTCGGCATCGTGGTGGGCCTGCTCGCCGTGGCCGTCGTGATCGCCCTGATCGGCGTCACGAACACGCTGTCCCTCTCGGTCATCGAGCGGACCCGCGAGTCCGCGACCCTGCGGGCGATCGGGCTGGGCAAGGACCAGCTGCGCGGCATGCTGGCGGTCGAGGGCATGCTGATCGCCGGGGTCGGCGCCGTCCTCGGCATCGTGCTGGGGCTCGTGTTCGGCTGGGCGGGTGCGGCGACGGCCCTGTCGCTGATGGGCGACGTGCGGTACGCCGTGCCGTGGCTCGACATCACGCTGGTCCTGGTGATCGCCCTCGTGGCGGGCCTCCTGGCCTCCGTGATCCCGGCGCGGGCCGCGGCCCGGACGTCGCCGGTGGCGGCGCTCGGCGTGGAGTGACCCCTCGCTGGTCGAGCTTGGCCTCGCTGGTCGAGCTTGTCGAGACCGGTCTCGACAAGCTCGACCAGCGGTGTATCCGGGGGTCGCCGCCGTCAGTCGTCCGACATGGTCCGCCGGTCCCCCACCGCGCCCTCGGCGTTCGGGAATGCGAGCGAGCCCGCGCCGACCCACCACTCCAGCACGTCGTAGGCGAGCCGCCCCGCGATGACGGACGGGTCGCCGTCGGACAGCCGGGCGGCCTCGGCCGGGTCGCACGCGAAGATGGACATGCCGCGGTAGGCCGGGTCGCTGCGCAGGTCGAAGGGCCCGTTCACGACGAGGACCCCCCGCCGCCGGAGCTCGGCGCGGTAGGCGAGGTGTCGGGCCTGGAGCGCGGTGAGGTCGTCGTCGCTGATGGCGGGCGCGCCGGGCGGGCGCCGCAGGACCACGACCGTGTACACGTCGAAGGCGTCGGGGACGTCGGGGTCGCTCGCCATACGTTCAGGCTACTGACGCCCAGCGTTCCCGGCCTCCGGCGGAGCCCAGTCCCCACCGCACACCCCGCACGGCCACGGAGCCGGCGGGTCCGCCGAGGGCGCGGCTGAACCAGGTCTCGACGCCCAGCTCCGTGCGCGCCCACACGGGCAGCAGCGCCACGGACCCGGCGGCGAGCAGCCGGTAGGGGCCGCGGGCGACCCGGGGCAGCGGCGGCTCGCGCAGCAGGAAGTGCGCGGTGTCGAGCGCCTCGGGCGTGGCAACGAGCTCGTCGCGGTAGGACCGCAGGCACGCGGACAGCTCGGCGACCGACTCCGGGACCACCTCGGCGCCGAGCGCGCGGGCCACCCGCCCGGACTGCGCCACGTACTCGTCGGCCTCGGCCGCCGTCAGCGGCCGCTCGCCGTAGCGCTGGTGGGCCGCCAGGAACGAGTCGGCCTCGGCGACGTGCACCCACGTGAGCAGGTGGGGGTCGCTCGCGCGGTACGGGCGGCCGTCGGGGGCCCGGCCCCGCACGCGGTCGTGCACGGCGCGCACCCGGTCGATCATCTCCTGGGCGTGCTCCTCGGTGGCGAACGTCGTGGTCGCGAGGAACGTGGAGGTGCGGGCCAGCCGCCCCCACGGGTCGCCCCGGTAGCCGGAGTGGCCCGCGACGCCCGCCATCGCCAGCGGGTGCAGCGACTGGAGCAGCAGGGCCCGCAGGCCGCCCGCGAACGTCGCCGAGTCGGCGTGCACGCGGCGGATCGGGCTGCCGGGGGCGAACCAGCGCGGGCCGGGCGTGAGGTGGATGCGGTCGCGCGCCTCGAACCCGCCCGGCCCGGCCACGCGGGTGAAGAGGGCGTCGCCCATGCGGGCACGCAGGCGTTCGACGGGACTGGTGACGGCCGGCATCCCGCCAGTATCCGCCCGCCCCGCCTCAGGCGGCGCCGAGGTGCGGCATCTGGTCCAGGCGTTCGAGGATCACGCCCTCGCGCAGCGCCCAGGGGCAGATCTCCAGCTCCGTCAGGTCGAAGACGTCCATGCAGGCCTCGGCCACGAGGGCGCCGGGCACGATCTGGTGGGTGCGGCTCGGCGAGACGCCGGGCAGCTCCGCCAGGTCGGCCGGAGCCATGGCGGTCAGCTCGCCGATCCGTTCACGCAGGTCGTCGAGCCGCAGGGAACGCGGCACCAGCGGGCCGTCGCCGGCCGGGGCGGCGCCGCAGATCCGGGCGAGCGAGCGGAACGTCTTGGACGTCGCGGCCGCGCGGTCGGGCCGCCCGGAGCGCAGCAGGCTCCCCGCGTTGCGGGCGATGTCGGCGCGCAGGTCGCGGCGCAGGGCGTGCAGCGCCCCGTCGTCCGGCCCGGCGCCGTCCAGCCCGGCGCCGAAGTGGGTGCGGGCCAGGCGTGCGGCGCCGAGCGGCAGCGACCAGGCGGCGTCGGGCGCCTCGTCGGAGCCGCCGGCGATCTCCAGCGAGCCGCCGCCGATGTCGAACACGGCCAGCCGCCCGGCCGACCAGCCGAACCAGCGGCGCACGGCGAGGAACGTGAGCCGGGCCTCGTCCGCGCCGCTGAGCACCTCCAGGAGCACCCCGGTGCGCTCGTGCACGGCGCGCAGCACGGCCTCGGCGTTCACCGACTCGCGGACGGCGGACGTCGCGAACGCCAGCGTCTCCGCGCAACCCCGCTCCTCCGCGACGCGCACGGCCTGGGCGGTGAACTCCACCAGGGCGTCCACGCCCGCCTGCCCGACGGCGCCGGCGTCGTCCAGGTGCTCGGCCAGCCGCAGCGGCTCCTTGTACGAGGAGGCGGGCAGCGGGGCCGCGCCGCCGTGGGCGTCGACCACCAGGAGGTGCCCTGTGTTGGAACCGATGTCGAGGACGCCCAGACGCATGGACCGAACGCTACCCCTCGGCGCACCACCGGTCGGCGAGCGTCTCGGAGCCGCGGGCCAGGAGGGCGACGTCCGCCCCGGTCAGCACGAACGACGCCCCCGCGTCGAGGTAGTCCTGGGCCACGGCGGGGTCGAAGGCGTTGACGCCCACCGGCTTGCCCGCGGCGCGCACGGCCTCGAACGTCCGGTGCACGGCGGCGGTGACGGCCGGGTGGGTCTGCTGCCCGAGCACCCCCATCGACGCGGCCAGGTCGGAGGGGCCCACGAAGACGCCGTCCACGCCGTCGACGCCGGCGATCAGCGCCGCGTTCTCGACGCCCGCGACGGACTCCACCTGGACGAACAGCGACACGTGCCGGTCGGCGTCGGCCAGGTAGTTCTCGACCCGGTTCCAGCGCGCGCCGCGGGCGAGCGCGCTGCCGACGCCGCGCACCCCGCGCGGCGGGTAGCGCACGGCCCGCACCGTGTCGTGGGCCTGCTCGGCGGTGTCGACCATGGGCACCAGCACGTTCTGCACGCCGAGGTCGAGCAGCTGCTTGAGCACCACGGCATCGCCCGACGGCGCCCGCACCACCGGCGTGACCGGGTACGGGGCGACCGCCTGGAGCAGCGCCGTGATCGTCTCCAGGCCGATCGGCGAGTGCTCGGCGTCGATCAGGAGCCAGTCCAGGCCGGACCCGGCGCAGATCTCCGCCACCAGCGGGCTGCCGGTGCAGACCCACATGCCGGCCTGGGGCCGGCCGGCGGCCTCGAGGCGGTCGCGGAACGTGGGCGGCAGGCTCAGACGAATCGGCACGAGACGGTCCCCAGCTCTCGGTAGTCGGCCAGCACGGTGTCCCCCGGCTCCACCCACATGGGCCGCGTGAAGGAGCCGGCCAGGATGATCTCCCCGGCCTCCAGCACGTCGCCGTGCCGGGCGAGCTTGTTCGCGAGCCAGGCCACGCCGGCCGCGGGGTGGTTCAGCACGGCGGCCGCGACGCCCGACTCCTCGATGGTCTCGTTGCGGTACAGCAGAGCCGCGACCCAGCGCAGGTCGGTCTCCCCCACCCGCACCGGGTTGCCGCCGTAGACCATGCCGCCCATGGCGGCGTTGTCGCTGATGGTGTCGACGATGGTGCGGCCCGCCATCTCGACGCGCGAGGACAGGATCTCCAGCGCGGGCACCACGTACTCGGTGGCGCGCAGCACGTCGAACACCGTGGCGTGCGGCCCCGCGACGCGGGCGCCCAGCACGAACGCGAGCTCCACCTCGACCCGCACGTTCGAGAACCGGGCGTGCTCGATGACCGCCCCGTTCTCGTGCACCATGTCCGCGAAGATCGCGCCGTAGTCGGGCTCGGTGATGCCCGTGGCGGCCTGCATGACCTTCGAGGTGAGCCCGATCTTGCGGCCCACCGGGCGGCGTCCGGCCTCGATGCCGCGCCGGCGCCAGGTGTCCTGCACGGCGTAGGAGTCCTCGACGGTCATGCCGGGGTACCTGGCCGTCAGGAGCGGCACCGTGGTGCGCTCGGCCTCGGCGCGGGCCAGCTCGTCGGCGATCGCCGTGATCGTCGCGTCGTCCAGCGTGCGGCCGTCCGCCGGCCCCGTCACAGCTGGTGCCCCAGCTTGTACTCGCCCTGCTTCCAGGAGGGCAGCGCGTCGTCGTCGTCCTCCGGGCGGGTGTAGGAGAACCCGTCCGCGCCGATGGTCACGGCCATCTCGGAGGTGTCCGTGCGGGCGACGACGGGCTGCGGCACGCCGTCCAGGTCGAGCACGGGCGAGGCCTCGGTGTACCAGGACGGCACCACGGGGTTGCCCCACCAGTCGCGGCGCTGGTTGTCGTGCACGTCCCAGGTGACCACGGGGTTGTCGGGGTCGCCCGTCCAGTAGTCCTGCGTGTAGATCTCCACGCGGTGCCCGTCGGGGTCGCGCAGGTACAGGTAGAACGCGTTGGAGACGCCGTGCCGGCCGGGGCCGCGCTCGATGCGGTCCGAGAGGCGCAGGGCGCCGAGCTTGTCGCAGATGGCGATGATGTTGTGCTTCTCGTGCGTGGCGAACGCGACGTGGTGCATCCGCGGGCC
This sequence comes from Promicromonospora sp. NPDC057488, assembly GCF_042802395.1. Taxonomy (NCBI): domain Bacteria; kingdom Bacillati; phylum Actinomycetota; class Actinomycetes; order Micrococcales; family Promicromonosporaceae; genus Promicromonospora; species Promicromonospora sp. NPDC057488. Next base: position 15,791 of record NZ_JBHVEG010000062.1, on the reverse strand, counting down.
GTCGCCGCCGGTCATCGCCGTGTCGTGCACGGTGGGCTTGCGGCGCAGCCACGCGGCGTAGGTGGTGCCCTCGGCGTCCTGGATGTCCTCGGTGACGCGGAAGCCGAGGTCCTCCATGAACTTCACGGCCCGCGGCACGTCCGGGGTGACCTGGTTGAAGTGGTCCAGGCGCACCAGCGCGCCCGGGGTGTGCAGGTCGTAGCGCCACGCGAGCCGCTCGACGTGCTCGACGTCGTAGAAGAACTCGTAGGGAAAGCCGAGCGGGTCGATCACGCGCACCGAGTCGCCGATGCCCCGCGTGTAGCCCTCGGGCGCGCGGCGGACCTCGCAGCCGAGCTCGGTGTAGAACGCGACGGCCCGGTCCAGCTCCTGCGGGCTGCGCACCCGGTAGGAGAAGGCGGCGACGGCGGCCACCGGACCCCGGCGCAGCACCAGGTTGTGGTGGATGAACTCCTCGATCGAACGCAGGTAGACGGCGTCGTCGTCCTCCTCCGTGACCACCAGGCCGAGCACGTCCACGTAGAAGTTCCGCGAGGCGGCCAGGTCGGTGACCACCAGCTCCATGTACGCGCAGCGCAGGATGTCCGGCGGTGGGGCCAACGGGGTGGGGATGGCGTGGGTCATCGCGTCAGGCTCCCTTGCCGAACGTGGGGTGGTGCGCCGCGCCGAGGGTGACGTGCACGGCCTGCTGGTGCGTGTAGAAATCGATCGAGCGGTAGCCGCCCTCGTGGCCCAGGCCGGAGGCCTTGACCCCGCCGAACGGGGTGCGCAGGTCGCGCACGTTGTTGGAGTTGAGCCAGACCATCCCCGCCTCGATCGCCTGGCTGAAGGTGTGCGCGCGCCGCAGGTCGTTGGTCCACACGTAGGCGGCCAGCCCGTACCGCACGCCGTTGGCCAGCGCGAGCGCCTCCTCGTCCGTGTCGAACGGCGTGATCGCCACGACCGGCCCGAAGATCTCCTCCTGGAAGATGCGCGCCGTGGGCGGCACGTCCGCGAAGACCGTCGGGGCCACGTAGTTGCCGGCCGGGAAGCCCTCGGGCCGCCCGCCGCCCGCGACGAGGCGCCCCTCGCCCTTGCCGATCTCGATGTACGACATCACCTTGGCGTGGTGCTCGGGGTGCACCAGGGCGCCCACCTCGGTGGCGGGATCGTGCGGGAGCCCCACCACGACGCGCTTGGCCTGGGCGGCGTACCGCTCGACGAACTCGTCGTAGACCGCGCGCTCCACGAGGATGCGGCTGCCCGCGGTGCAGCGCTCGCCGTTGAGCGAGAAGACGCCGAAGATCGTCGCGTCGATCGCGGCGTCCAGGTCGGCGTCGGCGAAGACGACGGCGGGCGACTTGCCGCCCAGCTCCATGGAGAGGCCCTTGAGGTGCGGCGCGGCGTTGGCGAAGATCGTCTCGCCGGTGCGGCTCTCCCCCGTGAACGAGATCAGGGGCACGTCGGGGTGCTTGACCAGCGCGTCGCCCGCCTCCTCGCCGAGGCCGTTGACCAGGTTGAACACGCCCTGCGGCAGCCCGGCCTCCGCGAAGATGCCGGCCCACAGCGACGCCGAGAGCGGCGTGAACTCCGCGGGCTTGAGCACCACGGTGTTGCCGGTGGCCAGGGCGGGGCCGAGCTTCCAGGACTCCAGCATGAAGGGCGTGTTCCACGGCGTGATGAGGCCGGCCACGCCGATCGGCTTGCGGTTGACGTAGTTGAGCTGGCGGCCGGGCACCTTGAACGCGTCGTCGGTCTGGGCCACGACCAGGTCGGCGAAGAACCGGAAGTTCTCGGCGGCCCGCCGCGCCTGGCCCAGCGCCTGCGTGATCGGCAGTCCGGAGTCGAAGCTCTCCAGCTCGGCCAGCCGCGCGTCGCGGGACTCGACGATGTCGGCCACCCGGTGCAGGATCCGCGAGCGCTCGCGCGGCAGCATCCGGGGCCACGGCCCGTCGGTGAACGCGGCACGGGCGGCGGCCACGGCGCGGTCGACGTCGGCCGCCCGGCCCGCCGCGGCCTTCGCGTAGACCTCGTCGGTCACCGGGTCGAGCACGTCGAACGTGCCGCCGTCGGCCGAGTCGACGAGCTCGCCGCCGATGTAGTGCTGGATGCTGCCCGGCAGCTCGGCGGGCACGTGGCTGGTGGGGTGGTCGGTCACGGTGTCTCCGGGGTTCGTGAGTCGAGGAAGGCCTGCATGGTGGCCCAGCGGTGGTCGCGCGCGGCGATCTCGATCTCGAGCGGGTCCGCCTGGTCGCGGATGAGGTCGAGGATGTGGGCGTGCTCGGCCACGGAGTCGTGCGCCCGCCCGGGCACGAACGCGAACGTGGAGTCGCGCAGGCCGGAGAGCTGCGCCCAGCCGCGGTGCACCATGTCGAGCAGCAGGGTGTTGGGGCACGACTCGAACAGCACCGAGTGGAACTGCCGGTTCAGGGCGGTGAACGCGTGCGGGTCGAAGTGGTCGAGCAGCGCGCGCAGCCGGTCGTTCACCTCGGCGGCCCGGTCGAGGTCCGCGGCCGAGATGGCGGGCGCCGAGAGGCCGGTCGCGGCCCCCTCGACCACGCCGAGGGCCTGCATGGCCTCGACGTACCCGTGCTCGTCGATCATCGCGACGCGCGCCCCGACGTTGCGCTCGAACGTGACCAGGCCCTCGGCCTCCAGGCGCCGGATGGCCTCGCGCACGGGGACCACGCTCATGTCGAGCTCGTCGGCGATACCCCGCAGCACCAGCCGGTAGCCCGGCCCCAGGTCGCGGCGCGCGATCCGGTCGCGCAGGTAGGTGTAGGCGGCCTGCGACTTGCTGATCTCGCCGGCGAACGCGGTCTCGAGGGCCGAGCCGGCCCCGCCGTCGGGCGTCACCGGGACTCCCGCCATTCCTGGTAGCGCGCGAGCCATTCCGGGTTGGGCGGGAACAGCCCGTCGATCGGGTGGCCGGCGGCGACCTGCCGCGCCACCCACGCGTCCTGCTCCTCCTGGGCGAGGGTCGCTGCGGCGACCTCGGCCACCAGGTGCGGCGGGATGACGACGACGCCGTCCGTGTCGCCCACGATCACGTCGCCGGGCAGCACCGTGGCGCCGCCGCAGGCCACGGCGACGTCGGTGTCCCAGGGCACGTGCCGGCGGCCGAGCACGGCGGGGTGCGGGCCCCTGCTGAAGACGGGCAGGCCGGTGTCGGCCACGGCGTCGAAGTCGCGCACGCCGCCGTCGGTGACCACGCCCGCGGCGCCGCGGACCTGCGCCCGCAGCGCGAGCACGTCGCCCAGGGTGGCGGAGCCGGTCTCGCCACGGGCCTCGATGACGATCACCTCGCCGGGGCCGACGGTGTCGAACGTACGCTTCTGCGCGTTGTAGCCGCCGCCGTGGGTCGCGAACAGGTCGGCGCGGTACGGCACGAAGCGCAGCGTGCGGGCGCGGCCGACGATCGTGGCGCCGCCGACGTTGGGTCGCACGCCCTCGATGATCGCGTCGTCGAGGCCGCGCTTGCGCAGCTGGGCCGAGAGCCCGGCGACGGGCGTGCGGCGCAGCAGGGCGGCGAGCTCGTCGGTGAGCACGAACGGCTCGGGCCCGGGCGGCAGCCCCGCCGCCTCGGCGCTGCCCCAGGCGTCGGCCCGCTGCGCGTCGTCGACCCGGGGCCCCGCGCCCACGTCGGTGAACGGCACCTCGCCCTGCACCACCGTGGTCACCAGCCGGCCCGACGACGGCGCGCCGGGCGCCGTCGGGGCGTCCACCTCCACCTCGACCACGTCGCCGGGCACCACGACGCTGGACCCGGCGGGCGTGCCCGTCAGGATCACGTCGCCGCGCTCCAGCGTGAGGTGCTGGGACAGGTCGGCCACGAGCTGCGCGAACGGGAACAGCAGCGCGTCGAGGCCGGTCGTGTCCTCCTGCACGAGCTCGCGGTTGACCCAGGTGCGCAGGCGCAGCGCGGCCGGGTCGACCGCCCGTGCGTCGATCAGCTCGGGCCCCAGCGGCGTGTACCCGTCGCGGCCCTTGGAGCGCACGTTGGAGCCCTTGTCGGCCCAGCGCAGGTCGTAGACGCCCAGGTCGTTGGCGGCGGTGACCGCGGCGACGTGGTCCCAGGCGTCCGCGACGGTCACGTGCCGCGCGGGCTCGCCGATGACCAGCGCGATCTCGCCCTCGAAGGCCAGCAGCTCGGTGCCCGCGGGCCGCTCGACGACGCCCCCGCTCACGCCGAGCGAGCTGGCCGGCTTGAGGAAGTAGGACGGCGCGGCCGGACGGCGCCCGCGCTGGTCGGCGCGGGAGGCGTAGGCGAGGTGGACGGCGACGATCTTGCCGGGCCGCCGGGACAGCGCTTCGGTACCCATGAGCTCCCTTGCTCCCTGGTGCTTCGTATCACAGATCGTATATGGTCGGGATGGGCCCGGCAACGTCGCCGACCACGGGCAGAACGGACGAACGATGCAGTTCCACCACCACGGCTACGTGTCCGGCGACCCGCGCGTGCAGCCCGCCGCCGGCTACGGCGTCGACCGCCCCGCCGACCTGCCGGACGAGGTAGACGTGCTGATCGTCGGCAGCGGCCCGGCGGGCATGATCGCGGCCGCCCAGCTCGCGCAGTTCCCCGGCATCCGCACCCACGTCGTGGAGCGCCGCGCGGGGCGCCTGGAGATGGGCCAGGCCGACGGCATCCAGGCGCGCAGCGTCGAGACGTTCCAGGCGTTCGGGTTCGCGGAACGGATCACCGCGGAGGCGTACCGGATCACCGAGATGGCGTTCTGGAAGCCCGACCCGGCCGACCCTCGCAACATCGCGCGCGCCGCCGTGCCGCCGGACGACTCGGACGGCATCAGCGAGTTCCCGCACCTGATCGTCAACCAGGCCCGCGTGCTCGACTACTTCGCCGAGGTCGCGGCCCGCGGGCCGGCCCGCGTGACCCCCGACTACGGCCTGGAGGTCACCGGGCTCACCGTCCCAGAGACGCCCGGCGCGCCCGTCACCGTCACCCTGCGGCACACCGCCGGGCCGCACGAGGGCAGCGACCGCACCGTCCGAGCCCGCTACGTCATCGGCGCCGACGGCGCGCACTCCGCCGTCCGGCAGGCCATCGGTCGCAAGCCCGTGGGCGACCGGGCCAACCATGCCTGGGGCGTGATGGACATCCTGGCGGTGACCGACTTCCCGGACGTGCGCACCAAGTGCGCCATCCAGTCGCACGACGGCGGGTCCATCCTGCTCATCCCCCGCGAGGGCGGGTTCCTGGCCCGCTGGTACGTCGACCTCGGCGAGGTGCCGGCCGGGCAGAGCGCGCGCGTGCGCGCCACGACCCTGGACGAGGTGATCGCGCGGGCGAACCGGATCATCCACCCCTACACGCTCGACGTGAAGGACGTGCCCTGGCACAGCGTCTACGAGGTGGGCCACCGGGTCACCGACGGGTTCGACGACGTGCCCGCCGAGCACACCGGCGCCCGCGCGCCCCGCGTGTTCCTGACCGGCGACGCCTGCCACACGCACAGCGCCAAGGCCGGGCAGGGCATGAACGTGTCCATGCAGGACGGCTGGAACATCGCCTGGAAGCTGGCCCACGTGCTCACCGGCCGCGCACCCGAGGCGCTGCTGGCCACCTACTCGGCCGAGCGCCGGGTCGTGGCCCAGGAGCTCATCGACTTCGACCGGGAGTGGTCCCGCCTCATGGCGACCCGGCCCGAGGACCTGCCCGACCCGACGTACCTCGAGGACTTCTACGTCAAGACCGCCGAGTTCCCGTGCGGGTTCATGACGCAGTACCAGCCGTCCATGATCGTGTCCGACGCCGCGCACCAGGGCCTCGCGGCGGGCTTCCCGGTCGGCAAGCGGTTCAAGTCGGCGCCCGCCGAACGCGTGGCCGAGGGCAACCCGGCGCACCTGGGCCACCACGCCCGCGCCGACGGCCGGTGGCGCGTCTACGCGTTCGCCGACGCCGCCGCGCCCGGCGAGCCCTCGGCGCTGCGGGACTGGGCACAGTGGCTGGGCAGCGCCGAGGACTCGCCCCTGCTGCGGCACACCCCGGCCGGTGGCGACCCGGACGCCGTCCTCGACGTCAAGGTCGTCTACCAGCAGGGCCACCTCGACGTGGAGTTCGCGGACGTGCCCGAGGTGTTCCGGCCGAAGGTCGGCCCGTTCGGCCTGATCGACTACGAGAAGGTCTACGCGACCGACCCGGACCACGACATCTTCGACCTGCGCGGCATCGACCGGGGCGGCGCCGTCGTCGTGGTGCGGCCGGACCAGTACGTGGCCGCAGTGCTCCCCCTGACCGCCACCGCGGACCTGGCCGCCTTCTTCGCGAAAGCCCTGCTCCGACAGGGGTAATGTGTGGCCTGTCGAGGCGGATGCCACCGCCTGCGCTCGAAAAAGGGGCGCGCGACGGGCTCCTGGCCGGGCCCGCCCGGGACACATACGGACCGCACCACTCATCCGTCACTGTTTCCCTGGAGGCCCCGTGCCCACCGTGTCCGCCCATGTCGCCCGTACCGTCGCCCGCCACGTCGACCACGTCTTCGGCGTGATGGGGAACGGCAACGCCTGGTTCCTCGACGCCCTGGAGCGCTCGACCACGGCGCGGTTCACCGCCGTCCGCCACGAGGCCGGCGGCGTGGTCGCCGCCGACGCCCACTTCCGCGCGTCGGGCCGCATCGCCGCCGCCACCGCCACCTACGGGGCGGGCTTCACCAACGCGCTCACGGCGCTCGCCGAGGCCGCCCAGGCCCGCGTGCCGCTGGTGCTGCTGACGGGCGACGAGCCGACGTCGGGCCCGCGCCCCTGGGACGTGGACCAGATCGCCCTGGCGGCCGCCGTCGGCGCGCGCACCTATACGGTGGGCCGCGCGGACGCCGCCGCCACCAGCGTGATCGCCATCGAGCACTCCCTGACCTACCGGGTCCCCGTGGTGCTCGCGATCCCCTACGACGTCGCCGCCCTGGACGCCGGGCCGATCCCCGACGCGCCCGAGCCCGTGCTGCCGGCGCCGCTGGCCCCGGCCGGCCCCTTCGACGCCGCCGCCATCACCGACCTCGCCCGGCACCTCTCGGAGGCCGAGCGCCCGCTGCTGCTCGCGGGCCGCGGCGCCTGGCTCGCCGGGGCCGGCCCCGCGCTGGGTGAGCTCGCCGAGGCCACCGGCGCCCTGACCACCACCACGGCGCTCGGCCGCGGCGTCTTCCCGGACGGCCGGTACGACCTCGGCGTCGCGGGCGGCTTCGGTGCGCACGACGCCATGGAGCTGGTGCGCCAGGCCGACGTCGCCGTCGTGCTCGGCGCGTCGCTCAACCAGTTCACGATGCGGTTCGGCGAGCTGTTCGCGCCCGGCACGCGCGTGGTCCAGGTCGACATCGCGCCCGCCGCCACGCACCGGCACGTGGGCGGGTTCGTCCGGGGCGACGCCGCCCTCGTGGCCCGCGCGCTCGTGGACGAGCTGCGCGCCCTGGGCGCCAAGCCGTCCGGCTGGCGCGAGACCGTCGACGTCGCCGCGGCCCGCGCCTACGAGACCGGCCCCGCCGACGGGATCGCGCCCGACGGGCGCCTCGACCCGCGCACCGTCGCGCACCGCCTCGCGGGCCTGCTGCCGCAAGACCGCGTCGTCGTCTCCGACGGCGGCCACTTCATCGGCTGGGCCAACATGTACTGGCCCGTCGCCTCCCCCGACCGCATGGTCATGGTCGGCACCGCCTACCAGTCCATCGGGCTGGGCTTCCCCAGCGTCGCGGGCGCGGCCGCGGCGGTGCCCGACGCCGCCGTCGTGCTCACCACCGGCGACGGCGGCGGGCTGATGGCGCTGGCCGACCTGGAGACCGCCGTGCGCACCGCGCGCGGCCGCGGCATCGCCGTCGTCTGGAACGACGCCGCCTACGGCGCGGAGGTGCACGTGTACGGGCGGCAGGGCATCACCGAGGAGCCGATGCGCATCCCCGAGGCGGACTTCGCGGCGCTCGCCGGGGCGGTGGGCGCCGAGGGGGTCGTGGTGCGCTCGCTGGCCGACCTGGACCGCGTGGCGGACTGGGCGGCGGAGCCCGTCGCGGACCGCCCGTTCCTGCTCCTGGACTGCCGCATTTCGGGCTCGGTGGTGGCGCCGTACCAGGAGGAGATCCTGCGGGCGAACCGCAGCCGATAACCGTCTGACCTCCAGGAACGGGACCTTGGTCCCGTTCTGGCGGGGCCGCCGACTCTGCCGCCCGCGGGCGGGTGGGCGCGATGGTGGTGACAGGCGCCGGAAGACGTCCGGCGTACCACCTGGAGGACATCATGAGCTCCGTCAGCCACAACCCCGCCGAGTGGGCGCACGGGTCCGCCGCGCAGAGTCAGGCCGCGGCGACCACGCACGTCACGAGCGAGGCCGTCTCCCGGTACGCCTTCGCGGGCGTCCGGCTGCTGCTCGCCGTCGAGTTCCTGTGGGCGTTCGGCGACAAGCTCTTCGGGTGGGGCCTGGCCACCCCGTCCGACGCCGCCTGGATCAGGGGCGGCTCCCCGACCGAGGGGTACCTGGACGGCGTCCAGGGCTCCTTCGCCGGCTTCTTCAACTCCATGGCCGGCAACCCGGTCATCGACTGGCTCTTCATGATCGGTCTGCTCGGCATCGGCCTGGCGCTGGCACTCGGCATCGGCCTGCGGATCGCCGCCGGGGCCGGGGTGGTGCTCCTGCTGCTGATGTGGATGTCGGCGCTGCCCCTCGACAACAACCCGTTCGTGGACTACCACCTGATCTACGCGGTCCTGCTGATCGGCCTCGCCGCCTTCCTGGCCGGCGACACGATGGGGCTGGGCCACTGGTGGTCCCGGACCTCGATGGTCAAGCGGTTCCCCTTCCTTCGATGACGGCCCGGCCCGTGGTGCCCGTCCCGGTGGTGAACCGAGCGGGCACCACGACTACGGTGGGACGCATGGAGGTGCGCGTGTTCCTCGTGGACGACCACGAGGTGGTACGACGCGGCGTGGCCGACCTGCTGGAGTCCGAGCCGGGCGTGCGCGTCGTGGGCGAGGCCGGGACCGCCCGGGAGGCGCTGGCCCGGGTGCCCGCCGCCGAGCCCGACGTCGTGGTGCTGGACGTGCGGCTGCCCGACGGCGACGGCGTCACCGTCTGCCGCGAGCTGCGCTCGCGGATGCCGGACCTGGCCTGCCTCATGCTCACCTCGTTCGCCGACGACGAGGCGCTGTACGACGCGATCCTCGCCGGGGCCGCCGGCTACGTGCTCAAGCAGGTGCGGGGCACCGACCTCGTGGAGGCCGTGCTGACGGTCGCGGCCGGCGGGTCGATGCTCGACCCGCGCGCCGCGGCCCGCGTCATGCAGCGGCTCCGCGCGGAGGCCCAGAACGAGCCCGACCCGCTGGCGCAGCTCACCGACCAGGAGCGCCGCATCCTGGGCCTGATCGGGCACGGCATGACCAACCGGCAGATCGGGAGCGAGCTGTTCCTCGCCGAGAAGACGGTCAAGAACTACGTGTCCAGCATCTTCGCCAAGCTCGGCCTGGAGCGCCGGGCCCAGGCCGCCGTGCTGGCCGACCGGCTGGAGCAGCAGGACAAGCGGCGCAGCCCCTGAGGGTCACGAGTCCAGCGCGTCGTCGCCGGGCATCGGCACCCGCCACTCCAGGCGGGTGCCGGTCTGCACGGCGGACGGGTCCACGGGCCCGACCACCAGCACCCCGCCGGACTCGGCGGCGCGCCGGGCGAGGTTGAGCAGGCCGCTGCGGGGCACGCCGGACGGGATGCCGATGCCGTCGTCGCTCACCGTGAGCACCACGTCGCTGCCCACCGCGAGCCGCACCTCGGCCCGGGAGGCGTGCGCGTGCCGGGCGACGTTCGACAGGGCCTCGCGCAGGACGGCGACGACGTGCTCCGCGACGTCGGGCGGGACCAGGGTGTCCACGGCGCCCTCGAAGTGCAGCCGCGCCGTGAACCCGAGGGCCGCGGCGGTGGCGTCGACCTCCGTGATCACACGGGAGCGCAGGCCCACCCGGCGCGCGTTCGCGCCCCGCGGCACCTCCCCGGACTGCAGGCGGTAGATGGTGGTGCGCACCAGCGCGATGGTCTCGTCCACCTCGTCGACCGACCGGGCGAGCTGCTCGGCCATCTCGGGGGTCGCGCCGCGGGCCACGCGCTGGAGCGCCAGGCCCGTCGCGTACAGCCGCTGGATGGCCAGGTCGTGCAGGTCGCGCGCGATGCGCTCCCGGTCGCGCAGCAGGGTGACCCGCTCGGCGTCGGCCCGGCCCTCGGCGAGCTCCAGCGCCACGGCCACCTGGCCGGCGAACGCGCTCAGCGCCTCCACGACCACCGACGAGAACGGGGGCCGGCCGGCCAGCCGCGCCGCGATCAGCACGCCCCGGGCGGTTCCCGTCTGCCCGATGGGCCAGACGGCGAGCGGGCCCAGCTCGCCCGACAGCTCCAGCGCCAGGCTGGCGCGGTCGTCCGCGTTCGCGTCGTCGGTCACCATCGGCACGCCCGTGCGGAACGTGAGGGCGGCGAAGGTGCCGTCGGCGGCGAGCACCGACCCGACCTGCGCCTCCGTGTCGAGCCCGGAGGCCGAGAACAGCACCAGGCGCCCGGTCACGGGGTCGGGCACGGCGATCGCCGTCACGTCGGCGTCGGCCACCTCCCGCGCCTCGCTGCCCACCAGGGTGAGCACGTCGTGCGACGACGAGCCGGCCAGGACCTGGCGCGAGATCCGGTCGTTCGCCCGGGCCCAGCGCTCCCGCAGCCGGGCGACGTCGTACAGGCGGGCGTTCTCCACCGCCACGCTCGCGGCCGCCGCGAGCGCCTCCAGCACGCGCTCGTCCTCGGCGGTGAACTCTCCCCCGCCGCGCTTGTCGGTGAGGTAGAGGTTGCCGAACGGGGAGCCGTGCACCCGCAGCGGCACCCCGACGAAGGTCCGCATGGGCGGGTGGTGGGCGGGGAAGCCGACCGAGGCGACGTGCGCCGAGATGTCCGGCAGGCGCAGCGGGACAGGGTGGCGGATGAGCTGGCCCAGCACGCCGTGCCCGGTGGGGTACGGGCCGATCGCGGCGACCTCGGCGTCGGTCATGCCGACCGTGAGGAACCGGCTGATCCGGCTGTCGGCGTCGAGCAGCCCGAGGGCGCCGTAGCGGGCGTCCACGAGGGAGACGGCGGCCTCGACGATGCGGTGCAGGACGCTCTCGACGTCGAGCCCGCGGCCCACCCCGACGACGGCCTCGAGCAGCACGTCCGTGCGGTCGCGCGGCGCGTCCCCCGGGTCCATCGGCACCTCCCGATGTCGGTCCGTGCCCCCCGTGGCCACGGTAGCGCGTGGGTGCCGCGCCGGGCACGGGGGACCTTGGTCCCGGGGCGGCCGGGCCTCCCGGCTCTGCCGGGCGCGCGCGGCCCGCTGATGTCCTGGTGCCCAGGCCGGAGCGGACGTGAGGAGACGATCATGAGCATCACCTGGTATCGCGGCATCGTCGTCGGGGTCGACGGCTCGGAGGAGAGCCTGGCCGCGCTGGAGTGGGCGGCCCGTGCGGCCGACGTGCACGAGGCCCGCCTGACGGTCGTCGCGTCGCACACCACGCCCGCGACACCCGCGCCGGGGTTCGGCGACGCGGTGCGGGAGGCGCAGGACGAGGCCCGGCACGCCGCGGACGCCGCCCGCGCCCGCCTCGGGGAGCACCGGCCCGGCGGACGGGACCTGGAGGTCATCACCCTGCCGGGCACCGCCGCGCACGTGCTGAGCCAGCGCGCCCGGACGTGCGACCTGGTCGTGGTGGGCCGCCGCGACCTGGACGGGCTCGACCGCCTGCTGGTCGGCTCGACGTCGTCGGCGCTGGCGGCGTCGTCCACCGGTGCGGTGGCGGTGGTCCCGGCCGGTGCGGCGACCGGTGACCCGTACCGGATCCGGGTGGGCGTGGCCCGCGACGACGAGCCCGACGTGCTGGGGGCCGCGTTCGCCGAGGCCGCCGCGCGGGACTGCGCGCTGGAGGTGGTGCACGTGACGGGCAGCGACCCGGTCACCTCGGCGCTGCTGAGCATGGACCCGGTGGCCGCGTCGTGGCACGAGGCCGCCCGGACCGACCTGGCCGACCAGGTGGCGCGGTGGTCGGAGAAGTACCCGCAGGTCGCGTGCACGCTGGTGATCCGGCGCGGCTCCCCGGCGGGCGCGCTGCTGGAGGACCTGACGCCGGACCACCTCGTCGTGGTCGGCGGGCGCCGGCACCCGTCCGTGGTGGGCCGCATGCTGCGCAGCGTGCCCGACGCCGTGCTCCGCGCGGCGCCGTGCCCCGTCCTGGTGGTGCACGTCGGGCGCCCGGAGGAGTGACCGGCCTGCGCGGATTCGCGCACGTTTGCGGGAGGTCTTGTCACCGGCTAACGGATCGGCGCGGCGGGCACGTAGCGTCAGCACCGTGAGAGCACGAGCTGGGGCCGTCGCCTGCGCGGCCGCGTTGCTGTTGACCGCCTGCGGCCCGAACCCGAGCGGAGGGCTGCGGGACGCGCTGGAGCGCGAATACCCGCCGGCGCCGCGGCAGGGGCTGCCCGAGGCGGGCGCCGGCCGCGACCCGGACGTCGACCCGGTCGCCGACCTGGCCCGGCCGCGCTGGCTGCGCGAGACCGCCGAGCGCACGGGCATCCCGCGGCGGGCGCTGGCCGCCTACGCCGGCGCGTCCCTGCGGCTGGCCGAGACCATGCCGCAGTGCGGCCTCGGCTGGAACACGCTCGCCGGGATCGGCGCCGTCGAGTCGATCCACGGCAGCTACCTCGGGGCGAGCGCCGACGCCGACGGCCTGGTGAGCCCGCCGATCATCGGCATCGCCCTGGACGGCAGCGAGGGTGTCATGGAGATCCTCGACACCGACGGGGGCGAGCTCGACGGCGACGTGCGCTGGGACCGCGCCGTCGGCCCCATGCAGTTCATCCCGACCACGTGGGCCGACTTCGCGCAGGACGGGAACCTGGACGGCCGCACCGACCCGCACCAGATCGACGACGCCGTGCTCACCGCCGCCCACTACCTGTGCGAGAGCGGCGGCGACCTGACGAGCGACGACGGCTGGCAGGCGGCGCTGGCGGCCTACAACCGGTCGGTCTCCTACGCCCACGACGTCGCGGACCTGGCGACGTCCTACCGCGAGGAGCCGGCGGCCCAGGAACCGGGCGCCTAGGTCCACGGCTCAGCGACCGGGCAGCTCACGCCCGATGAGCCGGACGATCGCCACCTCGGTCGCGTGCGCCATGTCGACCGAGCCGGGCTCCAGCAGCCACTGGAGCTGCAGGCCGTCCATGGTCGCCACGATGACGCGGGCGGTGGTGGCGACCTCCACGTCGTCCGCCACCTCCCCCAGCGACCGGGCCTCCTCCAGCGCCTCGACCACCAGGGCCAGCAGGCCCTGGTACCGGTCACGGAAGTAGTCCTGGGCCGGGTGCTCCGCGGTCACGCTCTCCGCCGCGAGCACGGTGTACAGGCGCACGATGCCCTCGCGCTCCGCGTTGCGCCGCGAGGTCTCCACCAGGTGCCGCAGGAACGCCAGGCCGTGCGGGCGCTCGCTGCCGAGCTCCTCGATGTCGGTCGAGTCGCGCAGGTCGAGCACCCCGGTGAGCAGCCCGGCCTTGGACGAGAAGTAGTGCAGCACCCCGGCCTGGGTCAGCCCGACCCGCGCCGAGATCTCCGCGAGCGACGCGCTCTGGTAGCCGCGCTCCGCGAACGTCTCCATGGCGATGCGCAGGATCTCGGCCCGGCGCTCCGCGGGCGGACGCCGCGTCCGGACGGCCCCGGGTTCTCGTGTCATCCGAGCGAGTCTACGGACCTCTCCCCCGGGTCCAGGCCGGGTACGGGAAACTGCTACCTACCGAGCACTTGGTAGGTAGGGGTAGGCTCGCCCCACATTCCACCCATCGAGGGAGTCGCAATGACGCGCACCACCCGCACCGGGTCCATCCGGACGACACTCGCCACGCTCGGTGTCCTGACCCTCGCCGCCGCCGGGATCGCCCCGGCGGCCGCCTCCGGCCCTGACGCCACCGCCCAGGCCGCCGCCCCGACCAGTGCCCGGGTCTGGGTCACCACCGCCGACGGCGGCCGCAAGCTGACCGACGGCGGCACCCTCGCCTTCGACACCGGCCCGCAGGCCACCGACATCCGGGTCAGCCCGGACCAGGTGTCCCAGCGGTTCACCGGCGCGGGCGCATCCGTCACGGAGGCGTCGGCCGCGCTGATCAGCGGCCTGCCCGCCGGCACCCGCGACACGCTCCTGCGGTCGCTGTTCTCCCGCTCCGGCGACGGCATCGGGCTGAACTACCTGCGCCAGCCGCTCGGCAGCACCGACTTCAACTCGGGCGGCTTCTACACCTACGAGGACACCCAGGGGCAGTTCAGCATCGCGCGCGACCAGCAGCAGATCCTGCCCGTGCTGCGGCAGGCCCTGGCGGTCAACCCGAGCATCCGGTTCATGGGCAGCCCCTGGTCCCCGCCCGCCTGGATGAAGAGCGGCGGCTCCCTGAACGGCGGCAGCCTGCGCGCCGAGAACTACGACGAGTACGCCGACTACCTGGTCCGCGCGATCCAGGCGTACGCGCAGCAGGGCGTCACGCTCAGCGACCTCACGGTGGCGAACGAGCCGCTGTTCGCCACGAGCTACCCGTCCCTGAGCATGTCCGCGGCGGAGCAGGCGCAGTTCCTGCGGGTGCTCGACGCCCGGCTGACCAGCGCCGGGCTGGGCACGCAGATCTTCGCCTACGACCACAACTGGGACCGCCCCGACTACCCGCTGGAGGTCTTCTCCGGCACGCAGGGCATCTCGCGCGTGGTGGGCGCCGCGTTCCACTGCTACGGCGGCTCCCCGGAGGCGCAGGCGCAGGTCGTGGCCGCGGGCAAGCGGGTCTACTTCACCGAGTGCTCCGGCACGGACAGCGACAACGCGGCGAACACCTTCGGGGACACCCTGGTCTGGCACGCCGAGAACCTCGTGGTGCGCAACATGCGCAACGGCGGCGAGACCACCATCAGCTGGAACCTCGCGCTCGACCAGAACGGCGGCCCGCACCAGGGCCACTGCGGCACGCGGTGCAACGGGGTGGTCCAGATCGCCGGCGGCACCGTGACGCGCAACGCCGAGTTCTACGTGCTGGGCCACCTGACCAAGTTCATCGACGCCGGGGCCCGCCGCATCGGCTCCACGAGCGAGCAGCCCGGCGGCCTGCAGAACGTCGTCTACCAGAACCCGGACGGCACCCGCGTGGCGTACGTCGTGAACGCCTCCTCCGGCAGCCGCACCTTCTCGATCACCGACGAGGGCCGTTCCCTGACGCACACGCTGCCCGGCCGGTCCGTGGCCACCTACACATGGGACCCGCAGTCCACCACCACGCCCGCCGACCCGGACCCGGCCTCCTGGTACCAGGTGGCCCCGACCGCGAGCGGCAAGTGCCTCGACGCCGCCGACTGGGGCACCGCCGACGGCACCGGCCTGCAGCAGTGGGCCTGCAGCAGTGGGCCTGCGGCGACGGGGCCCAGGCCAACCAGCGCTGGCGCTTCACGCCCACGACGGGCGGCTACTACCAGGTGACCAACCAGCACGCGGGCAAGGCCTGGGACGTCAGCGGCGGCCCCGGCGCCGTCGCCGCGGGCGCGTCCGTGCACCTGTGGTCCTACGTGGGCGGCACCAACCAGCAGTGGCGCCCGACGACGACGGCCGCCGGGGTCACGTTCACCGCCCGGCACAGTAGCCGCTGCCTCACGCTCGGCACTCCGGCCGGGTCCGACGGCACCAGGTTCACGCAGCAGCCGTGCACCGGGTCCGCGGCCCAGACCTTCCGGCTCACCCGCGCGGGCTGAGTCCGGTAGGTCCGAGCCGCGGCCCGGCTGCCCGTGCGGGGACCCTCAGGC
>NZ_JBHVEG010000061.1:0-32947 GCF_042802395.1 Promicromonospora sp. NPDC057488 | reverse complement strand
GCACAGGCCTGTGCCGACCTCGATGCAGAGTGCCGACTTTGCCCGGCAAACTGCCGACCCCGCGCGACAAGACGCCGCCACGCCCAGCAGAGTGCCGACCCAGCCCAGCAGACTGCCGACCTCAGGGGGCGAGCAGTGGCTACCCGCGGCTCGCGAGGACCAGGCTCGTCACCGCCGCAGCCAGGTCGCGCAGGCGGGACGCGGTGCGGGGGATCAGGTCGTCCAGCTTGATCGGCCCCGGCGCGATCGAGAACGCCGCCGCGATGCCGGCCGCCCGGGCCTGCGCCTCCGGGAGCAGCACCTGACCGGCCAGCACCACGACGGGCGGCCGGGTGGGCGACGCCGCAGCCAGGCGCGCGACGCCGTCGGCCACCTTGCCGTTGACCGACTGGGAGTCGAACGACCCCTCCCCCGTGATCACCAGGTCGGCGTCCTCGAGCGCGGCGGGCAGGCCCACGGCGTCGGCGACCAGGACGGCGCCGGGGGTGGTCTCGGCGCCGAGCACGGCGACCAGCCCGGCGGGGACGCCGCCGGCGGCGCCCGTCCCGGGGAGCTCGGCGACGGCGGTCCCGGTCTCCCGTTCCAGCAGGTCGGCCCAGTGCCGCAGGGCGCCGTCGAGGAACTCGGCCTCGCCGTCGCGGGCCCCCTTCTGCGGGCCGAACACCTGCGCGGCGCCGTGCTCGCCGACCAGGGGGTTGGTCACGTCGACAGCGAGCCGCCAGCGCACCTCGCGCGCCCGCGGGTGGAGCCCGGTCAGGTCGAGGGACGCGACGGAGGCCAGCCCCTCGCCGCCGTCGGGCACCTGGTTGCCGTCGCCGTCCAGGAGGCGGGCGCCGAGGCCGGTCAGGATGCCGGCGCCGCCGTCGGTCGAGGCGGAGCCGCCCAGGCAGACGAGGAGCTCTGTGACGCCCGCGTCGAGCGCGGCGCGGGCGAGGTCGCCGGTGCCGCGGGTGCTCGCGTGCAGCGGTTGCAGGGGCACGTCGGAGACGCCGGGCAGACCGCTGGCCTCGGCGAGCTCGACGACGGCGGTGCGCCCGTCGGGCGACATCGCCCAGCGGGCCGACGTCGGACGCCCGATGGCATCGACGGTCTCGGTCACGTGCGCCGCGCCGCCCCAGACGGCGAGCAGCGCGTCGAGGGTGCCCTCGCCGCCGTCGGCCATGGGCAGGCGCGTGACGACGGCGCCGGGGGCGGCGTCCGAGGCTCCCTCGGCGATCGCGGACGCGACCTCGGACGCGGACAGGCTGCCCTTGAACGAGTCCGGGCAGACGACGATGTGCAGCGGCTCCACGGGCCGATCGTAGGCCGTCGCGGCGCTCAGGCCGCCAGGATCTCGGCCACCGGGACCGCCTCGGCCTCGAACGCCTCGGCCACCCCGGCGTTGGTGATGTGCCCGGCGTGCGTGCTCAGGCCGCGGGCCAGGGCGTCGTCGGCCCGCAGCGCGTCGCGCCAGCCGCGGTCCGCGAGGGCCACGACGTAGGGCAGGGTCGCGTTGGTCAGCGCGCGGGTCGACGTCGCCGGCACCGCCCCGGGCATGTTCGCCACGCAGTAGTAGAGGGTGTCGTGCACGGCGAAGGTCGGGGCGTCGTGGGTGGTGGGGCGCGAGTGCTCGAAGCAGCCGCCCTGGTCGATGGCGATGTCGACCAGCACCGCGCCCTGCTTCATCGTCTTGACCATGGCGTCGGTGACGAGCTTGGGCGCGGCGGCGCCGGGGATCAGCACCGACCCGATGACCAGGTCGGCGGACGCGACCTGGTCGGCCACCTCGTACGTCGTCGAGACGCGGGTGCCCACCGCGCCGCCGAACCGCGCCTCGATGCGGCGCAGGGCGGGCAGGGAGACGTCGAGGACGGTCACGTCGGCGCCCATGCCGAGCGCGTTCGCGGCCGCGTGCTCGCCGGCCACTCCGCCGCCGATCACCACGACCCGGGCCCGCGGCGTGCCGGGCACCCCGCCCATGAGCACGCCCGTGCCGCCCTGCGGCCGCATCAGGTGGTAGGCGCCGACCTGCGCGGACAGGCGTCCGGCGACCTCGCTCATGGGGCTGAGCAGCGGGAGCGATCGGTCGGCGAGCTGGACCGTCTCGTAGGCGATGGCGGTGGTGCCCGCGGCGAGCAGCGCCTGGGTGCAGGGTGCGGACGCCGCGAGGTGCAGGTAGGTGAACAGCGTCTGGTCAGGCCGCATGAGCGCGTACTCGGGCTCGATGGGCTCCTTTACCTTGACGAGCAGGTCGGCCGCGGCCCAGACCTCCTCGGCGGTGTCGATCGTGCGCGCGCCGGCGAGCCGGTAGGCGTCGTCCTCGAAGCCCGAACCCCGCCCGGCGCCCGCCTGCACCAGCACGTCGTGGCCGCGGCGGACCAGCTCGTGCGCACCGGCGGGCGTGAGCGCGACCCGGTGCTCGTTGTTCTTGATCTCGGTAGGAACGCCTATGTTCATGGATCGACGGTAAGCACCGTCCGGTGTGCGGGTACAGACCACGTTTCTGAATAGAATGTTCGGCGATCCTGCACAAGGATGTGCCCATGCTCAACCCCTGGCGCCTGCGCCTCCTGCACCAGCTGCACCTGCTCGGCACGGTGCGCGCCGTCGCCGACGCGACCCACCTGAGCCCCTCCAGCGTCTCGCAGCAGCTCTCCACGCTGGAGACCGAGGTGAAGGCCCAGCTCTTCGAGCGGGTCGGACGGCGCATCCGGCTCACGCCCGCCGGTGTCGCCCTCGCGGGTCACGCCGCACAGATCCTGGACCGCATCGCGGCCGCCGAGGCCGACATCGCCGACCTGCACTCGGAGCCCACCGGGGTGGTGCGGCTGTCGGCGTTCACCAGCGCCTTCCACGGGATCGTGGTCCCGGCCGTCGCGGCCCTCACCGAGCAGCACCCGCGGATCCAGGTGCAGCTCACCGAGGCGGAACCGCAGGTCAGCCGAGGTGCGCTCCAGCGCGGCGAGGTGGACGTGGCCATCTGCGCGGACTTCCCGGACGCCCCCGTGCCGCCCGACGCCGACCTGGCCCGCCTGCCGCTGACCGGCGACCGGGTGGTGCTCGTGACGGCGCGGGACACGGCGGTCGGCGAGCGCTCGGGCCGGGTGGACCTGACGAGCCTCGCGGGCGAGCCCTGGGCGTTCGAGCACCCCGGCGCGCACCTGGCCGACCTCGCCGAACGCCTCTGCCGGCGAGCCGGGTTCACGCCCAGGGCCGTGGCCCGGTTCGAGAGCCACGGCACGCTGCTGAGCCACGTCGAGGCCGGCCTGTCGATCACGCTGCTGCCGCTGCTCGCGGTGCACGACCGCTACGCCGTGCGGACCCTGGACCTCGTGGACCCGCCCCGGCGCGACATCCACCTGGTGGCGCGCCGCACCACGATGGACCGGGCAGCGGTGCGCATCGTGGTGGAGGCGCTGCGTGGTCAGGCGCGTTCGGCCTGATCAGCGGCCCGTTCAGGGCGGCTCATGGGCGGCTCGACAGCAGGGCCGGCTCAGAAGTCGTCGATGTCCGCCTGCGCCCCGCGCAGCGCGTCCGCGAGCTGGCGCAGGTGGTCCAGGTCCTCGGCGTCCAGCGCGGGACCCACGTAGTGCGCGATGGAGCGCACGTGCCGGCGGCCGAGCTCCTTCTGCGTCGCCGTGCCCTCCGGCGTGAGGCTGACCAGCACGCCCCGGCCGTCGTCGGGCGAGGGGTGGCGGCGCACCAGGCCGCGCTTCTCGAGCCGCTCCACCATGCGCGACAGCGAGGACTGCGCCATCAGGATGTTCTCGTTGAGCTCCCGCAGCCGGAGCGTCTCGCCGGGGGCGAGCGCGAGCGTGAACAGCACGTCGTACTCACGCATGCTCAGGTCGCCCCAGATGTCGTCCGCCAGGAGCCGGCGCATCACCGTCACCTGAGCGCGAAACAACGACTCCCACGCCTCGGCGGCCTCCCGCGCCGAGGGCACCCGTCGCTCGGTCATCAGCGTGCCCACCTTGTCATCTTCGGCACGCTACCTGACTGAACTTTCAGTCACCTACCCGGGCGCGTGGTGGCGAATTTCACCATGCGAATTCATGGCTCGCCCGCAGTTCCGGGCCGTTCGCGGGGAGCGGTGCTCAGCGCCCGAGGCGGCGCTCCCGCAGAGAGAAGTCGCGCAGCGCGCGCAAGAAGTCGACACGCCGGAACGCGGGCCAGTACGCCTCGCAGAAGTAGAACTCCGTGTGCTGGCTCTGCCACATCAGGAAGCCGCCGATGCGCTGCTCGCCGGAGGTCCGGATGACCAGCTCGGGGTCGGGCTGCCCCTTCGTGTACAGGTGCTCCGCGATGTGCTCGACGTCGATCGACTCCGCGAGGTCCGCGAGCGTGGCGCCGTCCTTGGCGCGCTCCGTGAGGTAGGAGCGCACGGCGTCGGCGATCTCGGTGCGGCCCCCGTAACCGATGGCGACGTTGACCTGCAGCCCCTTGACCCCGGCGGTGCGGTCGGCGGCGGCGCGCAGGGCGGCGGCCAGGCGCGCGGGGAGCAGGTCGAGCCGCCCGATGACGCGCAGGCGCCACCGGCCCGACTCGGCGAGGTCCGTCACGGCGTCCTCGATGATGTCCAGCAGGTTGCTCAGCTCGTCGGCCGAGCGGCTCAGGTTGTCCGTGGAGAGCATCCACAGCGTGACGACCTCGATGCCGAGCGAGTCGGCCCAGCCCAGGAACTCGGTGATCTTGTCGGCGCCGCGGCGGTGCCCGGTGGCCGCCGTCTCGCCGAACGAGCGCGCCCAGCGGCGGTTGCCGTCGAGCATCACGCCGATGTGCCGGGGCAGTGTTGCGCCGTGCAGGGCGAACGCGAGGCGTCGCTCGTAGAGGCGGTACAGCGGGCTGGGCAGGCGCACGGATACCTCAGTGATTCGGGGCCGTCGGCCCGCTGTGCGCGGTCCGGACGGCAGCTCTGACGCTGGGCTCTGTACCCGGCAGGACGTGGACAAAGGTACCCCTCGAACACGCACGTTCCCGCCGCCCAGCGGCGTTCCGGGGCTCCGGACGGGCGACTCCCGCCAACCCGGCGCAGGATCTTCACAAGGCCCCTGTCCGGCCGCCGGCGCCCTAACCTACGCTAGAGTAAGTTACGCGACCGTAGGTTGTGCCCCGGCACCCGGAGGGGCACCGGTCGCCGACGGTGAGGAGTGCACGTGGTCGCAGGAGCAGACGGGCCCGACCGTCCGGCCAGCCGCATGGACGAGGTCACGCACAAGGTCTCGGAGACGCTGCAGGACATCTCCACCTCGGTGTCCTCGACCGTCGAGAAGGTCGAGAAGAAGGTCAAGCCCCGCCTGCGCGGCTGGATCCACGCCGGCACCTTCCCGCTCGCCCTCGCGGCCGGCATCGTGCTGATCGCCCTGGCCCCGACCGTACCCGGCAAGATCTCGGCGTCGGTGTTCGCCCTCAGCGCCTGCCTGCTCTTCGGCGTCTCCGCGGTCTACCACCGCGGCAACTGGTCCCCCCGGACCGAGGCGGTGCTGCGCCGGCTCGACCACACCAACATCTTCCTGATCATCGCGGGCACCTACACGCCGCTCGCGGTCATGCTTCTGCCCCGCGACCAGGGCACGGTGCTGCTCGCGCTCGTGTGGAGCGGCGCGCTGCTCGGGCTGCTCGCCCGGATCTTCTGGCTGAACGCGCCCCGCTGGGTCTACGTGCCGGTCTACCTCGCCCTCGGCTGGGTCGCCGTCGCCTACATGGGGCAGTTCTGGGCCACCGGCGGCCCGGCCGTCGTCTGGCTCATCGCCGCGGGCGGCGTCTTCTACACGGCCGGCGCCATCGTCTACGGCACCAAGAAGCCCGACCCCAACCCGGCCTGGTTCGGCTTCCACGAGATCTTCCACGTGTGCACCGTGCTCGGGTTCGCGTGCCACGTGGTCGCGATCTACCTGGCCAACCTCGCCGTCTGAGGGCCCTCGAGCCCGTCGAGGAACAGCTCCTCGAAGAGCGCGCCGTCCGCCGCCGTGCCCACCCTCTGGGGCGTCCCGCCGGCCACGCTCACCGTGCGGCCCGACGACGGCCCGTCCAGCACCACGTCGACCGGGCGCACCCGGTAGTCCACGCCCTGCCCGGTCACGAGCGACACGGCCGCCAGGGCGTCCCACCAGAACATGACCCCCTGCCCGATCAGCTCGGGCATGCCCGGCTGCGTCACGATGGCGTGCACCGTGCGGGCCTCGTAGCTCGTGGCCTGCGCCCCCAGGTGGCCCACGAAGGACGGCGTGATGGGCGCGTGGTTGGTCGCGTCCAGCCCCACCACGCTCACACGGGCCCGCGGCACGGTGGCGAGCACGTGGTCGGCCGCGGCCGGGTCGATCCACATGTTCACCTCCTGGGTGTTGTCGAACCCCGCGGTGGTCGAGCCGAACAGGTTGCCGCCCACGTCGAACGCCCCGCCCATGACGACGACGCGGCCCAGCCGGTCGCGCAGCGTGCGCGGGCTCATCCGGTCCAGCGCGGCGGACACGTTGCTCAGCGGCCCCGTGGCCAGCACGGTCACCGGGGTCCGCGAGGCCTGCACGGTGCGCGCGATCAGCTCCGCGGCCGACGTCGGCCCGGGCATGTCGGGCGCGTCCGCGTCGCCGAGCGCGCCCGACAGCACCTGCTCGAAGAGCTCGCGCGCCTCGGGCGGCGGCTCGTTGACCCAGTCCGGGGAACCGTCCGCGACCGGCACGTCGGCCAGGCCGCAGCCGGCCAGGATGGTGCGCGCGTGGGTGAGCGACCGGCCCGGCGTGCCGACGCCGTTGTTCACCACCGTGACGGCGCGCAGGTCGATCAGCCCCTGCTTGTCGGCCTGGCACAGGTACAGCAGGGTCGCGGCGTCGTCGAAGTCCAGGTCGGAGTCGTAGACGACGGGTACGGGCCGGTACCCCGCGCCGTGCGCCCCGCCGGGCTGCCCGACGGCGGCGGCCGGCGTCACCGTGGCACCCGCCACGCCCAGGGCGAGCGCCGCCGACGCGAGTGCGCGAACGCTGGACGAGAACCTGCGGCCGACCACCATGACTCGCTCCCTCCGACGACGGATGGAGCCATGGTGCTCGCGCGGCCCGCGCCTGCCCACGTCATTCGGCGCTGCCCGAAGACGCTCAGGCGCCGGTGGGGACGACGGTGTAGCGGCGGTTCGCCAGCGACGGGTTGGTCTGCCGCACGGTTGCGAGGGGTGCGGGGTCCAGGTCCACCGTGCGGTAGGCCTGCTCCTCACCCATCTCCAGCCCGACGACGCCGTCCGGCCCCGCCAGCAGGGTGCGGCCGGTGACGCCCTTGCCCGTCATACCGACGCCGATCACGACCGCCGTGTTCTCGATGGCGCGGGCCGTCAGCAGCGTGCGCCAGTGCTCGGCCTTGAGCGGCCCCGCGACCCAGGCGGCCGGGTACACCAGCACGTCCGCCCCGGCGTCGACCACACGGCGGGCCGACTCGGGGAACCGCAGGTCGTAGCAGGTCAGCACGCCGAAGGTGAGGCCGCCCAGGCGGAGGGTGACCGGCTCGGCGTCCGCCGGACCCGGCTCGAGCAGCTCCGACTCCTGATAGCCGAACGCGTCGTACAGGTGCACCTTGCGGTACACCCCGGCGAGCTCTCCGGCGGCGTCGACCACGACCAGCGCGTTCGCCGCGCGGACGCCGTCGGTGCCCGGCAGCGTGACGCCCGCGATCACGGCGATGCCGTGCTTGCGGGCGCGCTCCCGCAGGAGCGTGACGAACGGTCCGTCGAGGGGCTCGGCGTGCTCGGGACCGACGCCCCGCGGGTCGTAGGCCGACGCGTACTCGGGGAGCACCAGCAGGCCCGACCCGGCGCGCGCGGCGACCTGGAACGCGTCTACGGCTGTCTCCCGGTTGGCCGCGTGGTCGTCGCTGACCGCCACCTGGGCGACGGTCACCCGCACGACGCCGGGCGCGACGCCGCCGTCAGGCACCCGGACCGCCGCGCTCGCCCGTGGCCGGCCCGTCGGCGGGACTCTCGGCGGAACCGGCGGTGTTGTTCGCGGCGTCGGGCGACGCGCCCGGCTGGGTGCCGGGCTCGCCGCCGGCGAAGTCCGGCTCGCCGTCCGTGCGCCGGAAGCCGATGCCCTCGGGCTGCTCGATCGGCAGGCCCTGCTGGCGGGCGTTGTGCCCCGCCTGGCGCAGGTGCTTGCTCATGTTCAGGAACAGCGCCACGCACGCGAGCGCGAGCGCGAACGTGATGACGAAGCCGATCAGGCCCGGCGAGACCTGCCAGGTCTCCAGGCCCGGGCGGAGCTGGCCCTCGGTCGGGTTGGGCGACGGTTCGGTCGCGGCGGCGAGCACGCCGGCGATCAGGGGGCTCATGCGGCCACCTCCGAGCGGACGCCCTCGAACAGGTCTTCCTCGTACTCGCCCGCGGCGCGCTCGGGCAGCGGGACCCGGGACTCGGCCAGCTCGTACTCGTCCCACGGCCACACGTCGACCTCGAGGTCGCGCGGTACCGCGAAGAAGAACCCTGTCGGGTCGATCTGCGAGGCGTGCGCCGTCAGGGCGGCGTCGCGGTTCGGGAACCAGTCGGCGACCGGGACCAGGGTGGTCACGGTGCGCTCGGGGATCTCGCGCGCGTCCCGCGACTCGACCCACTCGCCGAAGGGCGACTCGAGCCCGGCGCCCTCGATGGCCTCGTGCACCGCGCGGATGCGCTTCATCGAGAACCCGTGGTTGTAGTACAGCTTGAGCGGCTCCCACGGCTCCCCGGTGCCCGGGTAGCGATCGGGGTCGCCTGCCGCGGCGAAGGCCTCGAAGGACACGTCGTGGCACTTGATGTGGTCCGGGTGCGGGTAGCCGCCGGACGGGTCGTACGTGGTGATGACGTGCGGCCGGAACTCGCGCACGGCCCGCACGAGCGGCTCCGCGGCCTCCTCGAGCGGGACCAGCGCGAAGCAGCCCTCGGGCAGCGGGGGCAGCGGGTCGCCCTCCGGCAGGCCGGAGTCCACGAAGCCCAGCCACTGCTGGCGCACGCCCAGCGCCTCGGCGGCGCGGGCCATCTCCAGCCGGCGCACGGCCCGGCGGCCCTCGATGGTGTCGAACTCGTGCCCCTCGGGCACCTCGAACGACGGGTTCAGGATGTCGCCCCGTTCGCCCCCGGTGCACGTCACGACGAGGACCTCCACCCCCTCTGCGGCATAGCGGGCCATGGTGGCGGCCCCCTTGCTCGACTCGTCGTCAGGGTGCGCGTGCACCGCCATCAGACGGAGCGGCTCGCGCTCGGGTACGGACACTGGGTCCTCCTGTGGGGCAGGGACTGGGACTGAGTCTGAGAGTCGGAGCGTCTGGGAGACAATCACTCTCATGGACCATGATGGTCCACGGACAATCTTGCTACGAACCACCGACACCCCCGATCCGAGCGAGCAGTGATGACCGACCAAGACCCCGCCGTCCCGACCAGCGACGCGAACGCGCCGGACCTCGCCGCGCGCTACGGCCGCGGCGGCGCCGGGACACGGCACCGGGCCGGGCACCCCGGCCAGGACGACCCGTGGGACGAGGGCGACGGCGTCCGGCCGCGGCCCAAGCTGTCGGTGGGCGCACGGATCGCGGTGGGCCTGGCGCTGGCCGCCGGCGTCGCGATCGCGGCGTGGTTCACCATCGTGGACACCCAGCGCGAGCCCGTGACCTTCGTGGACGTGGGCTTCTCGGTGGAGAGCCCCGAGGAGGTGCGGGTGACGTTCGACGTCAGCATGCCGCCCGGGACCGAGGCCGTGTGCACGGTGACCGCCCTGAGCCGGAACTTCGCCGAGGTCGGCGCGGTCGACGTCGAGGTGGGCCCGGAGTCGGGCCGCACCACGCGGAAGACGGTGACGATCGCCACGACGGAGCTGGCGACCACGGGCGTCGTCGACCACTGCGACCAGCCCTGAGACCGGCTCCGCGCAGGAGCGCGGGGCGTCCGCTGACAGCGGAACCGGGGAAAGTCTTGGCACGTCTTTCCCCTTAATTGGTATTCTCGTCGTTTCACACGCTGTGTTGACCGGCTGGCGCGTGCCCGATCCGCTCGTCGGCCGGGACCTGCGCGCTGCCAAAACTGTGGCTCGAACGAGCAACGACGAAAGGAGAGCCCCCGTGGCCGACATCTCTGTCACCTGGCTCACCCAGGAGGCGCACGACAAGCTCAAGGCTGAGCTGGAGAATCTCTCCGGCCCTTACCGGTCGGAGATCACCGAGCGTATCGCCGCTGCCCGTGACGAGGGCGACCTCAAGGAGAACGGCGGGTACCACGCCGCTCGTGAGGAGCAGGCGAAGAACGAGGCACGCATCCTCGAGCTCACCGAGAAGCTTCGCAACGTCCACGTCGGCACCCCGGCGGACGACGGCAAGGTCGAGCCCGGCATGGTCGTGACCGCCATCGTCGCCGGCGACGAGATGAGCTTCCTCTTCGGCTCGCGCGAGATGGCGGGGTCCACCGACCTCGACGTCTACTCGCCGACGTCGCCGCTCGGCGCCGCCATCGACGGCAAGTCGATCGGCGCGAAGACGAGCTACCACGCGCCCAACGGGCGCGACATCCCCGTGGAGATCACGGGCGCGAAGCCCTTCCAGGGCTGACGAACCACCCCCGGCGGGCCTGTCGGTCGTGCGGATCACCCCGGTGACCCGCACGGCCGGCAGGCCCGCCGGCGTCTCACAGCTCGGCCGGCAGCGCGGCTGACAGCTCCGCGAGGCGACGGCGGAGGAGCTTCCGGTCGCCCTCGCGGTCCACCTGGGCGAGCGCCCGCCGGTACTCCGCGGCGGCCTCCTCCGGCCGCCCGGCCCGGAGCAGCAGGTCGGCCCGCACCGCCGGGAGCAGGTGGTACGTCGCCAGTGCGGGCGCGGCGGCGACCTCGTCGAGCACGATCAGGCCGGCCTCGGACCCGCGCAGCCTGCCCACCGCGACCGCGCGGTTCAGCGCCACCACGGGCGAACGCGTCATGTCCAGCAGCACGTCGTAGAGGGCCGTGATCTCGGTCCAGTCCGTGTCGTCGGCCGTCGCCGCCCGCGCGTGCAGGGCCGCGATCGCCGCCTGCACCTGGTACGGGCCCGGGCGGTGGTTCGCGAGCGCGTCGTCCAGCACGGCCAGGCCCTCGGCGATCTCGTCCTCCCGCCAGAGCGAGCGGTCCTGCTCGTCCAGCACCACGGGCACGCCGTCCAGGTCCAGGCGCGCCTCCCGCCGGGAGTACTGCAGCAGGAGCAGCGCGAGCAGGCCCGTCGCCTCGGGCTCGTCGGGCAGCAGCCGGGCCACCAGCCGGGCGGCCCGGACCGCGTCGTCGCCCAGGGCGCGGCGCGCGGCGGCGCCACCGGCGTCGTCGGCGGGCTCGGACCAGCCGTCGTAGCCCTGCGTGAACAGGACGTACAGCACCGCCAGCACCGCGGACACCCGCTCGTGCAGCAGCTCCGCGGGCGGCACGCGGAACGAGATGCCGGTGGCGCGGATCTTGCGCTTGGTCCGGGTCAGCCGCTGCGCCATGGTCGTCTCCGGCACCAGGAAGGCCCGCGCGACCTGCGCCGTCGTCATACCCGTGAGGCTGCGGAGGGTGAGCGCCACCCGGCCCTCCAGGGGCAGGGCCGGGTGGCAGCACGTGAAGACGAGGCGGAGCAGGTCGCCGTCGCGCTCGTCCGGCCCGACGGCGGCCCAGCCCGCGTGGTCCAGCGTGCGCACCGCGGTGTCGCCCACCGGGTCGGGCTCCGCGGCGCCGTCCTCGGCACCCGGCACTCCCCCGGCCCGGTAGGCGAGCCGGGCGGCCGTGGCGGTCTTCTGCGCCTCGACCGCCCGGCGTCGCAGCCGGTCCAGCGCCCGGTTGCGGGCCGTGGTGGTGAGCCAGGCGCCCGGCCGGTCCGGGACGCCGTCCCGCTCCCAGGTCCGCAGCGCCACGGCGAACGCCTCCTGCGCGCAGTCCTCCGCGAGGTCGAGGTCACCGGTGCTGCGCGCGACGGCGGCGAGCACCCGGGCCCACTCGTCCCGGAAGGCCGCGGAGACCGCCTGCCCGACGTCGGTCACGCCCGGTCCCCGCTCACGCCTCGGTCGGCACGCCGTCGTCCAGGCCCAGCGGCCAGAAGGGGCGCAGCTCGATCGCCCCGGTGTACGCCATCGGGTGGGCGGCGGCGATGCGGATGGCCTCGTCGAGGTCGGGGGCGTCCAGGACGTCGAAGCCCGCGACGACCTCCTTGGTCTCGGAGAACGGACCGTCGGTGACGATCACCTCGCCGGCGCGGACCTGCACGCCGACGGCGTCGGCGGGCGGGCGCAGGCGGTCGCCGAGGACCGCGCGGCCGGTGTCGTAGGTGTCGCGGACCCAGTCCTCGATCTGCGGCACGTCGCCCGGCTCGGCCGGGGCGTCGGGGGTGGACAGGACGAGCATGAGATAACGCATGGTGTGCTCCCTTCCGGGGTGGTCCCCGGAGTCATCGTCGCGCGGCCGGGCGGCCGCGTCATCCTGACGACGAACGGGACGATGCCCCCACGACACCCGTCCGCGAAAAAGTCAGAACGCCACGACCTCGTACCCCTCGGACTCCAGGCGGTCGACGACGGCGGACCGGTGGTCGGCACCCTTCGTCTCGAGCTGCAGGTTGACCCACACCTCGGACACGGACAGCGAGACGTCGGTCCGCGTGTGGTCCACGGCCACGATGTTGGCGCCGGCGGCCGCGATGGTCTCCACGAGCCGGGCGAGCGCGCCGGGCTTGTCCGTCAGCCGCACCTGCAGCTTGAGGTACCGCCCGGCCGCGACGAGGCCGTGCTGGACCACGCGCAGCAGCACGAGCGGGTCGATGTTGCCGCCCGACAGCACCGCGACGACCGGCCCGGCGAACACGCCCGGCCCGGCGGCCATGATGCCCGCGACCCCCGCGGCACCCGCGGGCTCGACCATCAGCTTCGAGCGCTCCAGCACCGCCAGCAGGGCGCGGGAGAGCTGGTCCTCGGTGACGGTCCGGACCTCGACGCCCTCCTTCTGCACGATGCCGAACGGCACGTCGCCGGGCAGGCCCACGGCGATGCCGTCGGCCATCGTGGCACCGAGCACGCCCGCCTGCGGCTTGCCCGCCTTGAGCGAGCCGGGGTAGGCCGCCGCCGACGCCGCCTGCACGCCCACGACCTTCACGTGCGGGGCGATCTCGGCCAGCACCGCCGCGATCCCGGCCACGAGCCCGCCGCCGCCCAGCGGCACGACGACGGTCGCGACGTCGGGCACCTGCTCCAGGATCTCCAGGGCGACGGTGCCCTGGCCCGCGACGACGTCGACGTGGTCGAACGGGTGGATGAGCACCCGGCCGGACCGGGCGGCCTCGACGCGCGCGGCGGCCAGCGCCTCGTCCACGGACGAGCCGACCATGCGCACCTCGGCGCCGTACCCGCGGGTCGCGGCGACCTTGGGCAGGGCCGCGTCCACGGGCATGTAGACGACGGTGTCGATGCCGAGCATCCCGGCGGCGAGCGCGACGCCCTGCGCGTGGTTCCCGGCGGACGCCGCGACGACGCCGCGCTCGCGCTCCTCGGGTGACAGGCGCGCGAGCCGCACGTAGGCGCCGCGCACCTTGAACGAGCCCGCGCGTTGCAGGTTCTCGCACTTGAGCAGCACCTTCGTGCCGGCGATCGTGGAGAGCGCGCGGCTCTCCGTCACGGGCGTACGGGTGATGACGCCGTCGAGCAGCTCGGCGGCAGCCCGGGCGTCGTCGGCGGACACCGTGAGGTGACCGCCGTAGGACTCCAGGTCGAACGGATCCAGTGGCACAGCGCGCATGTTGCCCGACTACGCCGCCAGATGCACGTTCAGCGCTTGGGATCACCCTCCGGCGCGTCCGGTCCGGCGCCCGGTTCCGTGTTCGCGGAGACGTCGTCCACGGCCGTCTCGGCCAGGACGCCGGGGCTCCGGCGCAGGCGGAGCGGGATGGGCGGGGCGTCGGCCGCCCGCCATCGGATCGGCAGGGCGTCCTCGTCGCCGAGCTCGGGGAACTTGTCGTGCCCGTTGAGGTACAGGATCACGGTGTTCAGCACGGCCGCGAGGGGCACCGCGAACAGGGCGCCGATGATGCCCGCCGCGAAGGAGCCGGCGGCCACCGCGAGGATGACGGCGACGGGGTGCAGCGAGACGGCCTGGCCCATGAGGAACGGCTGCAGCGCGTGCGACTCGATCTGCTGCACCAGCAGGACCACGCCGAGCATGATGAGGGCCGCGACCCAGCCGTTCGAGACGAGCACGACGACGACCGCGATGGCGCCGGTGACGATGGCACCGACCACGGGCACGAACGAACCGACGAACACGAGGATGGCGATCGGCAGCGCCAGCGACGGCACGAAGAACACCGCGCCGATGCCGATGCCGACGGCGTCGACCGCCGCGACCAGGATCTGCGTGCGGGTGTAGGCCGCCAGGGTGACGGCGCCGCGCCGGCCGGCCTGGTTGACGCGTTCCCGGGCGGACAGCGGGAGCAGGCCGACGATCCAGCCCCAGATGCCGCGCGGGTCGTGCAGGAAGAAGAAGGTGCAGAACAGCGCGATCAGCGCGCCGACCAGGACGCTTCCCGCGGTCGCCGCGGCGCCCAGGGCGCCGCTCACGATCGCGCTCTGCTGCGCCTCGAGCTGGTTGAGGATGTCCTCGCTGTAGCTCTGCAGCTCGTTCTCGAGCCCGAACGTGGCGGACAGCTGCGACCACAGCTCGTTGAAGCCGCTGATGGCCTGCGTCCGCAGGTCGGCGAACCCGTTGGCGATCGACTGCCCGGCCAGGGTGATCAGGCCCGCGACCACCACGATCAGGCCGATCAGGGAGAGGCCCGCCGCCAGCCCGCGCGGGACCCGCAGCCGCTCGTTCAGCAGGCGCCGTACCGGCGTCAGCATGATCGTGAGCAGCAGCGCCACCGCCACGGGCACCACGATCGTCTTGAGCAGCGCGAGCAGCCACAGCGCGGCGGCGATGAACGCGCCGATCAGGAGCATGCGCCAGGACCACGAGGCGGCGGCCCGGATGGCCGGCGGGACGGCGCCCGACTCGTCGGTGCGGGGCGGCGCTGTGGTCTGGCTCGACGTCACGCTTGTCTCCTCGGTCTGTGGCACGGACAACACCCTAGGGGAGCACACCGACAGCCCGCTGGCCTGCTCACGCGCCGCACGGAAGGTGCACCGCGTGCTCACGGGTCCGACAGATGCGTGACGTCAGTCGGCCAGCTTCCGCTTCTGCGGGTAGACCGTCTCGCCCCGCTCCAGCATGCCGACGAACTTGGTGATGTTCCGCGCCCGGGTCTCCGGCTTCTTGACGCCGGTGATCCGGAAGAGGATGGCGAACCGGTTCTGCGCCGTGAGGATCGCGAACATCTCCGTCGCGCGCGGGCTGGCCGCGAGCGCCTCGGCGAGGTCGGCCGGCACCTCGATGTTCTTGCTGCCCTCGTAGGCGACGTCCCAGCGGCCGTCGTCCTTGGCCTTGTCGATCTCCTGCTGGCCGCGGGGACGCATGCGCCCCTCGGCGATCAGGCCGTCCACGATTCGCACGTTGCGCGCGGACCAACGGCTGCGGGACCGGCGCGGGCAGAAGCGCTGCAGCGACGTCGTGTCGTCGCGGCTGCGGCCCTGGGCGTCGATCCAGCCGCTGCACAGCGCCTCGTCGAGCGCGGTGTCGTAGGTCAGGGTGGTCGGCGCTTCCTTGTTCTTGCGGGCGAGGATCAGCCAGACGCCGTCCGACGTCCCCTCGTTCTCGTCGAGCCAGGCACGCCAGGCGGCGACGTCGGTGAACAGGACCTCGGCATCGGTGTCGGCCATGGGCCCGACGCTACGCCGGGCCACTGACATCGACCCGGGCACTGACATCGACACCGGCAATGACGCTGACACCGCCGAACGGCGAGGCCTACGGTGGCGGTATGACGACCTGGCAGATCAGCACGTCCACGGGCGATCCCGGGCGGGTCGCGACCATCCTCCCGGGCAGCGGGTACACGGCACAGGGCCCGGTGCTCTGGTATGCCGCCAAGGTGCTGCACTCGGCGGGCTGGACCGTCCGCACGTTCTCGTGGGACGAGCTCTCCCCGGACTGGGGCCACGCCCGCCGGGTCTACGGGGAGTCGCTGCGGCAGGCGACCGTGCCGGACGGGGGCCGGCACCTCGTGGTCGCCAAGTCGCTCGGTTCGTTCGCCCTGCCGGTCGCGGCGGAGCTCGGCCTGCCGGGGGTCTGGCTGACGCCGGTGCTCACCGGGGACGCGGCCGGTCCGGTGCGCCACGCGATCGCCGCCGGGACGGCTCCGACGTTGCTCGTCGGCGGCGCGGCGGACCCGTTGTGGGACGGCGACGTCGCCGCCGCCTCGGGTGCCCAGGTGCTGGAGGTCGACGGCGCGGACCACTCGCTCGAGGTGCACGACTGGCGCCGGTCGCACGAGATCCTCGCCCGCGTCACGGCGGCGGTGGAGGAGTTCGCGGCGCGGCTCTGAGCTAGCCCGGCGTCGGACGCCCGTCGCGGGGTCCGAACGCGCGCAGGGCGTCGGCGTCGCTGTTGGCCGACGTCACGTACTCGCGCGCCCACTCCTCCGCGCCCGGGTACGCGCTGCCGGCGGCGACGGCGGCCACGGCGGCCTTGACGTCGACCGGCGTGTGCCGCAGCTCCACCTGGCCGTCCCGCAGGAGCGCCCACGACCCGCCGGCGCGGCCGTAAGGCATGCCGACGCTGCCGGGGTTGACGCACAGGCGCCGGTCGGCGAGCCGCACGAACGGCATGTGGGTGTGTCCCATGACCACGGTCGTGACGTCGGGGTCGAGCCCGCCGAGCACGTCGGCCCAGCGCTCCAGCGAGGAGTCGACGAGCACCACCTCCTCGTCGTCGCGCGGGGTGCCGTGGCAGAACACGACGCGGCCGAACCCGCGCACCGTGAGCTCCACGGGGTGCGGCAGGCCGTCGAGCAGCGCGACGTCGTCGGGCCGGAGCTGCGCCGCCGCCCAGGGGGCGACCGGGTCCGGGATGTCCGTGGTGCCGCCCCGGGCGAGCTCCACGAGCTCCCGGTCCGCGTTCCCGCGCACCAGCACGGCCCGCTCCCCCAGGGACCGGAGGCGGTCCAGGACCTCGACGGGCTGCGGCCCTGCGGCGTGGTCGCCGGTGACGACCACGCGGTCGGCCGCGAGCACGTCGGGCTCCGCGAGCACGGCGTCCAGGACGGGGAGCACCCCGTGGACGTCCGACAGGACCGCTACCGCACCGACCTCGCTGCTCATGTGCCGACCCTGGCGTGCGCGGCCGCCCGGCGCCACCGGATCTGCCCACGGCAGAAGACGAGACCATGTCGCAGGACTGGGTGAAGTCGCCTAGGGTATAAGCATTAGACAGGAAAGGTGTCTGATGCTTATCACCGAACCGTGGACCACGATCGCCGACCATCTGGGCCTCGTCGTCACGGCACCGCCGGAAGACAGCGTTGCCGACGTCGTGCTCGCGGGCGCAGGCTGGCCGGCCACGGCGTATCTCACGAAGAGCTTCCCGGCCCCGATCCGACCTGCCACCGTCCACGCCCATGCCGCATCCGCACGGGAACGGGGCGTCTCGCTGCTGCTCATCGTGCCGTCCGCGAGCGCCGGGGTCAGCCGAGCGGCTCTGGACGAGAACGTGTCCCTGCTCGTCGTGCCGGGTTCGCCAGGCGGCCCCGTGCGTGGCTTCCTGCTCTCGCCAGCAGGCCGGCGCGATCTGGCCGATCTCGACGCCACGACAGAACCGAGCAGGCGCCCAGGACGTGTTCCCTGGGCGACGTACGCACTGGCCTTCGAGCTCCTCGAAGCGCCGACAGCCTCCCAGCGCGTGCTGGCCGCCCGGATCGGGGTGACCCAGCCACGCATCAGCCAGGCCTTGCGAAACCTGGGTGACGCCGTGCACCGCACCCCTGCCGGCTGGGAGGTGCGCTCCCCCGATGATCTGGCCGACTGGATCCTCGCCCGGTACCCGTGGCAACCGAGGATAGCCACCTCGTGGCTGACTCTCGACGCACCGGTGGCAGCTGCCCGGCACGCCACGACGCACCTGACGGAACGGGGCATCGAACACGCGGTCGGCGGCGACGTCGCCGCCGACTCCGTCGCGCCCTGGGCTCGGCCGTCCAGCGCCTGGATCTGGACGGCGGCGCAGGTCGACCTCCAGGAGATCGGGGCGACGCCGACGACCGCGGACGCGGCGAACCTGTTCCTCGCCGTCCCCGACGACCCCTATCTCCTGCCCGCAGCCGCGCGTTCGAAGAACGACTATCCGGTCCTCCCCCCGTGGCGGGTGTGGATCGACCTCGCACACCAGGGTCACGACGACGCCGCGGTCACCCTTCGACGCCACCTCACCACACGAAAAGGTCAGCCATGACCGTCCTCCAGCTCACCTCGCCGTCGGCAGCGACCGACGGCGCCTGGCTCGCCGCCGCCGACGTCGCAGCGATCAGCGCGTCGCTCGATGTCGAGTACCGCCTGGTCGGCGGGATCGCCACCACGCTCCTGACCCACGTCCACGGGGTCGCGGACCGTGTGCCCGCACGGGAGACCGCCGACGCGGACATGGGTGTATCCACGTCGGTGTGCTCAGATCCGCGCCTGCCCGAAGCCCTGTCAGGGCTCGGTTACACGCGAGAGGACGGCAGCCGCTTCACACGCGGCGCCCCCGGCGCACGGCGCGTCATCGACGTGCTCGTCCCTTCGTATCTCGGCAAGCACGAGCCCAACCAGGAACTGGGCGCCCTGGTCGTCGACGCCGTGCCCGGCCTGTCGCTCGCTCTCGCTCTGCCTGCGACGGAAGTGATGCTGGCAGCCCACCTCAGTGACGGGAGCGCCGTTGAGCTGTCCCTCTTGCTCCCCGACATACGCGCTGCGCTCGTTCTGAAGGCTTACGCCTATCGGGAACGACTCACGGACAGGGACGCCGTCGACATCTGGAGGCTTCTCGAGTCCGTGGAGAACGCGGGGCTCCAGGCCGGCGACTGGCCGGCTCGGGCGAGCGGGCGTGATGCTGCGGCCTACCTGCACCAGTTCTTCGGCGCCCCGGGGGCGCCGGGTGCACGGCGCGTGTCGTCGGCACCGGGGACGCAGGCGCGGGTGCGGCTTCTCGTGCAGAGGCTCATACCCCGGCCCGGGTGAGCATGCCGGAACACCGCCACGCCCCTGCTTGTTGTGATGGACAAACGTGCCACCGCACGAATCAGACCCAAAGGATGTGTGTTCGATGAACTTCCTGAACTCCCTCTTCGGCCCCGGCTCCGGTTCGAGCAAGACCACCATGGTGGCTCCCGAGGACGCCCTGCCCGGCCGCTCCGCGCCGGTGCTCCAGACCCCGCGCCCGCACACCGTCCTGGGTTCGTCGATCACGGGCCCGTGGGAGCCCGGAACGCGCGTGCTCTACCTGGCGATGGGCTGTTTCTGGGGCGCCGAGGAGATCTACTGGCAGGTCCCGGGCGTCGTGAGCACCGCCGTCGGCTACATGGGCGGCACCACGCCCAACCCGACGTACGAGGAGGTCTGCACCGCGCGGACCGGTCACACCGAGACCGCGCTCGTGGCGTACGACCCCACCAAGGTGAGCGAGGCCGAGCTGCTCAAGATCTTCTGGGAGCGGCACGACCCGACGCAGGGCTTCCGCCAGGGCAACGACGTGGGCACGCAGTACCGCTCGGGCATCTACTGGACGACGCCGGAGCAGGCCGAGGCCGCGCAGGAGACCGCCAAGCAGTACGCCGAGGTGCTGAGCGCCAAGGGCTACGACGCGATCACCACGGAGATCGAGCCCGCCGCCGAGGCCGGCCCGTTCTACTACGCCGAGGACTACCACCAGCAGTACCTGTCCGACGCGAAGAACCCGAACGGCTACCGCTGCCACGCGACCACGGGCGTCCCGTTCCCGGCGACCGCGGCGTGACGACACACCGGTGCGCCCGGTGATCCGTCGGACGGATCACCGGGCGCACCGGCATGTGCGGGACGGGCTGTCAGGCCGGTCCTGCGTTGAGGTTCAGCGGCTCATCGCGCGACGTCGCGCGATGATCAGCGAGACACCTGCCGCGACGGTGAGCAGGGCGGCACCGCCCAGAATCGCCGCGTCCGTCGGACCTGTGGCAGCCAGCTCGCCCGGCTGCTCCGGCTGTTCCGGCTGTTCTGCTCCAGGCTCACACGACACCTCGTCGAACTTCACCATGTAGTCCGCGATGCCCGACTCCGTCAATTCCCATCCCTCTGGAAAGTTCCAGTGCGCGAACCTGTAGCCGTCCGTCGTCTTCGCTCTCACGATGTACCACCAGTCGGGCTCGTTGTCCTCGATCTCACGCATCGTGTAGGTGATCGCACCATCGGCCGGCAACGTGATGGTCGGTTCTCTCAGCTCACCGTCCACGCACTCCGGGCCGGTCACCACGGGCACCTTGGGCACGACCAGCTCCTTATGCGCACACGGCACGTCCTCGAATCTCACCGTGAACATCGCCGTGTCACCGGAGTCCAGCACGCGCCAGCCCTCCGGCAGCTCCGCCGCCCAGGTGTAGCCCTCGCGCAGCGTCGCGCGCACGCCCACGATCAGGGGCACGCTGTCGAACGGGGGACCGATCTCGGGGTCGTCCCACTCGTAGTCGATGGCGTCGTCGTCCGCCGGGAGCGTCATCGTCGGGGCGATGAACTCGTCGCCCTCACATTCCGGCAAGGTGAAGGCGGGCGTCTCGGGCACGACCTCGATCAGCGCGTCGTCCGTGGCGGACGGTTCCGGAGTCGCTTCCGGGGTCGCTTCCAGGGCCACTTCCGGAGTCGCCTCCGGGGCCACTTCCGCGGTCTGGGTGGACCCCTCGGTGTCGGCCGCGATCGCCGGCGTCGCACTCAGCGCCCCGGTCAGACCGACAGCGAGGGCGACGACAAGCGGCCTCGCACCGATCAGTCTTCGTTGCTTCTGTCCGAACATCTTTGTTCCTCACGTCCTCTTCGGTTCCGAACCGCAGGACCCGCCGTCAGGCAGGTCCTGCGGTTCGGTTCAACGGGCCGCCACCCGGCGTCGCGCGATGATCAGCGCGACACCTGCCGCGACGGTGAGAAGGGCGACTCCGCCCAGAACCACAGCGTCCCCCGGTCCGGTGGCAGCCAGCTGCTCCGGCTCCGACCCCGACTGCTCGGGCTGTCCCGCACCCGGCTCGCACGACACGTCGTCGAACGTCACGTCGAACCACGCGACGTCCGGATCGGAGATGACCCAACCCTCAGGGGCTTCCTTGCCGAAGAAGTAGCTCCAGGAAGTCTTCGCGAGCACGCGAGGGTCGCCGTCGTCGTACTCACGCAGCTCGTAGGTGACCCCCTCGGTGCTCTCCGGCACCGTGACCGTCGGCTCCGTCAGCTCACCGTCCACGCACTCCGCCTGCGTCACCACGGGCAGCTCCGGCACGATCGGGTCGTTGTGCGGCGCGCAGGGCACGTCCTCGAACCTCACGTCGTAGGCGCCCCCGGTCTCCGACAGACGCCACCCCTCCGGCACATCCGCACCCCAGGTGTAACCCTCCTTCAGCGTCGCGTACACATGCAGGTTGATCGGCACGAGGAACGGGTACGTGTACCAGTAGTCCTCGAACTCGTAGGTGATGCCCTCGCTGTTCTTCGGGGCCTTGAGCGTCGGCGGGATGTACTTGTCGCCCTCGCACATCGGCCAGGTGATCGCGGGGATGTCGGGCACGACCTCGATCAGCGCGTCGTCCGTGGCGGACGGTTCCGGGGTCACCTCCGGGGTCGCCTCCGGGGCGGCCTCCTTGGTCGCCTCATCGGCAGCCTCGGTAGCGGTCTCCGTGGTGGATTCCGTGGCGGCCTCAGTGGCGGTCGGTTCCGCGGTCTGGACCTGGACCTGGCCCTCGCCATCGGCCGCGAGCGCCGGCGTCACGCCCAGTGCCCCGAAGACACCGGCGAGGCCGAGAGCGATCACGGCGCTCACCGGCTTCGCACCGATCAGTCTTCTCTTCTTCCCTGCAAACATGTCGGCTACTCACACCTTCCGGTCAGCTATGAAGTTCGTCACTTGAATCGTCCCGGCTGCCGTGAGTCCGATTCGGCGCCTTTCGGTACGTATCTCGTGGAGACACAAGTGCCGCTTCACCCGCAGTTGTGAAGGTGGGTGAACATAAGGTCGAGCACATGATCCGTATGCCTGCCACCGAGATCACCGTCCGCGCAGAGGACTGGTACGCCCGCGACCTGTCCGGCGAGGACCACATGGCCACGCTGTTCGCCGACGTCGACCTGACGGAGGCCACCGGGACAGGCGCCACGTTCGACTCGTGCGTTTTCCGCGGCGTCCGCTTCAACAGCGCCCACCTGACCGAGATCGCGTTCACGTCCTGCGTCTTCGACGCGTGCGTCTTCTTCGACACGACGCTGGAACGCTGCAAGCTCGTGGGCACCCAGTTCAACAACTGCCGGTTCGACCTGCTCAAGGTCGAGGGCGGCAACTGGTCCTTCACCAACCTGCACCGGGCGGCGCTGGCCGGCACCCGGTTCGACGGCGTCCGCCTGCGCGAGGCCGACCTGTCGGGGATCAAGGCGTCCGGCGCCGTCCTGCTCGGCTGCGACATGTCCGGGGCGGACCTCGGCGAGGCCGACCTCCGCAACGCCGACCTGCGGGGCAGCGACCTGTCCGCGCTCGACCCGCTCGGCGCGAACC
Source organism: Promicromonospora sp. NPDC057488 (assembly GCF_042802395.1). Classification (NCBI taxonomy): domain Bacteria; kingdom Bacillati; phylum Actinomycetota; class Actinomycetes; order Micrococcales; family Promicromonosporaceae; genus Promicromonospora; species Promicromonospora sp. NPDC057488. The sequence continues at coordinate 10,361 of NZ_JBHVEG010000061.1, read as the reverse complement.
TCACGGGCGCGGTGGTCGGCGAGGCCCAGGCGATCCTGCTGGCCGAGCGGCTCGGCCTGGTGGTCCGGCCCGACTGAGAGGCCGGGCGCCGCCTATGCTCGGGTCGCTCGCACACGCAACGGAGCACCGCTCTGGGAAGACGAGGATCGATGAAGATCAGCCGCGACCTGACCGACTGGACCGTCACCGCGACGGGTGGCCCCGTCCCGGCGGACCTCGCCGGGGTCCCCGTGCCCGCGACGGTCCCGGGCACGAGCCACACCGCCCTGCTGGAGCAGGGCCTCATCCCCGACCCGTACCTCGGCACCAACGAGACCGAGCTGGCCTGGATGAAGCGCGCCACCTGGCGGTACGCGACGGTCCTGGACGAGCCGGCCGCCGACGACGACGAGCACGTCGACCTGGTCTTCGAGGGCATCGACACGGTGGCCGGCGTCGTCGTCGACACGGACGTGGAGCAGACCGCCGTCGGCCAGGGGCGGGTCGAGCTGGGCCGCACCGCGAACATGCACCGGTTCTACCGGTACGACGTGCGTGGGCTCGTCGGCACGCCGGCCAACCTGATGGTCGACCTCGACTCCGCGCTCGAGACGGCCGAGGCCGAGGCGGAGCGTCTCGGCGCGCGCCCGATGGCCTACGACCAGCCGTTCAACATGGTGCGCAAGATGGCCTGCTCGTTCGGCTGGGACTGGGGCCCCGACCTGCAGACGGCCGGCCTGTGGAAGCCCGTCCGGGTGGAGCGCTGGCGGGTGGCCCGGATCGCGAGCGTGACGCCGCTGGCCACGCTGGCCGACGACGGCACGGGGCTCGTCGACGTGCGCGTTGAGATCGAGACGTCCGGGCTGGGCGACATCCCGCGGCTGACCGTGGACGTCTCCGTCGGGGACCGCGGGACGACCACCGGCGTCTCGGCCGGCTGGTCCGGCGGCGTCCTGGACGTCCGGGTGGAGGCGGGCGACGTCGACCTGTGGTGGCCCGCGGGCCACGGCGAGCAGCCGCTCTACCCGATCGAGGTGGCCGTCCACGTGGGCAACGGTGAGGACCGCTCCGAACCGCTGGACCTCTGGTCCGGCCGGGTCGCGTTCCGCACCGTCGAGCTGGAGCGCGAGCGCGACGAGCACGGCACGAGCTTCGTGTTCCGCGTCAACGGCAAGCCGGTCTTCGCCCGCGGGGCCAACTGGATCCCCGACGACCACCTGCTGACCCGCATCACCCGCGAGCGCCTCGAGGAGCGCGTGGACCAGGCGCTCGGCGCGAACCTCAACCTGCTGCGGGTGTGGGGCGGCGGCATCTACGAGTCCGACGACTTCTACGACGTCTGCGACGAGAAGGGCGTCATGGTCTGGCAGGACATCCTGCTGGCCTGCGCCGCCTACCCGGAGGAGGAGCCGCACCGGTCCGAGCTCGAGGCGGAGCTGCGGGAGAACGCGTCGCGGCTGGCGCCGCACCCGTCGCTGGTGCTGTGGAACGGCGGCAACGAGAACATCTGGGGCCACGAGGACTGGGGCTGGAAGGAGCCGCTGGGCGACCTGACGTGGGGCGCCGGCTACTACTACGAGCTGTTCCCGAAGGTGCTGGCCGAGGTCGACCCGACCCGCCCGTACTCCGACGGCTCGCCGTACTCCCCCGGCTTCACTCCGGAGCAGGTGCACCCCAACGACCCTGACCACGGCACGCACCACCAGTGGGACGTGTGGAACCGGGTCGACTACACGCACTACCGCGACGACGTGCCGCGGTTCTCGTCGGAGTTCGGCTTCCAGGGCCCCGCCACGTGGGCGACCTCCCGGCGCGCGATCCTTCCTGACAGCGCTGACGTGCCGGACGGGTTCAAGGAGTCCGAGGTCTTCCTGCTGCACCAGAAGGCCGACGACGGCAACGGCAAGCTCGACCGCGGCCTGGCCCCGCACCTGGGCGTGCCCGAGGGCTTCGTCGACTGGCACTGGGCGACGCAGCTCAACCAGGCGCGCGCCATCCAGTACGCCGTGGAGCACTACCGGTCGTGGTGGCCGCGCACGGCGGGCGCGATCGTGTGGCAGCTCAACGACTGCTGGCCCGTCACGTCCTGGGCCGCCGTCGACGGCGACGGCCGGCGCAAGCCCCTCTGGTACACGATGCGGCACGCGTTCGCCGACCGGCTCGTCACCGTGCAGCCGCGGCCCGACGGACTGGTCGCCGCGCTGGTCAACGACACCGACGAGCCCTGGGCCGGGCAGCTCGGCGCGGACCGGACCACGCTGGCCGGCGAGGTGCTGGCGACGTCGGACAGGGCGGTGGTCGTGGCGCCGCGCTCGGTGGCCCTGGTCCCCCTGGAGGGCGACCTGGTGGCCGTCGCCGACGCCGCGCGCGAGGTGCTGGTGGTGTCCCTGGGCGCCGAGCGCGGGCTGCACCGGTGGGCCGAGAGCAAGGGCCTCGCCCTGGACGCCGAACCGCTGCAGACCGCGGTGACCGGCCAGGACGACGGCTACCGCGTGGAGGTGACGGCGACGTCGCTGGCGCTGGGCGTCACCCTGCTGGCCGACCGGCTCGACCCCGGCGCCCAGGTGGACGAGCAGGTGGTCGACCTGCCGGCGGGGGCGACCGCGGTGTTCCACGTGACGACCGGCCGGGAGCTCGACGTCGCGGCGCTGGTGTCCCGGCCGGTGCTGCGCACGGAGAACGACCTCGTGGCGCGCTAGGGACATCACCCGCCCTGGCGGGACGAGACCCGATCCGATGTCAGAGACCGCGCGTACGGTGTGGTCCAGGGGGCGAAGGGACACGCCATGAACAGGTTCGACGAGGTTTCCAGCTGGTCCGTGCTGCGCCGCGACGGGGTCGCCGTGGTCGTGGCCCATCCCGAGCGTGGGCTGCCCCTCGTGCTGCACTGGGGCGCCGACCTGGGCGAGCTGACGCCCGCGGACCTCCAGGGGCTCGACGCGGCAACGAGCCGGCAGACGGCGCCGGGCACGCTCGACGCCGCGTGGCGCCCCTCGCTGCTGCCGCAGGAGTCGGACGGCTGGGCGGGCCGGCCCGGTCTGCTGGTGGCGGCCGGAGGCATCTCGCTCTACCCGCGGTGGACCGTCACCGAGGCCGAGCGGGACACCGCCTCCCTGCTGGTCACGGCTCAGGACGGCGACCTGGGGCTCACGCTCCGCTCGCACCTGGAGATCGGGGCGGGCGGGCTGGTCCTGCTGTGGCACGAGCTGACGAACGACGGGCCCGAGCCGGTCGACGTGCACTGGCTCGAGGCGCTGCTGCCCGTGCCCCGGTCCGCGGACCACCTCACGCAGTTCACCGGCCGCTGGTCCCGCGAGAAGTCGCCGGTCACCACGGCGCTGCCCGGCGGCAGCACGGTGCGGCAGACCCGGCGCGGCCGGTCGGGGCACGACGCGCCCTGGGTGACGGTGGCGTCGTCGGGCGAGCCGCGCAACCGGACCGGCGAGGCGTGGGCCACCCACCTGGGGTGGAGCGCCGACGTGACCCACCGTGTGGACCACCTGACGGAGCACGCCACGCTCCTCGGGGCGGGCGAGCTGGTGCGGCCGGGCGAGGTCCGGCTCGCGCCGGGCGAGGCGTACCGCACGCCGGTCGCGTACTTCTCCTGGTCGCCGCGGGGCCTCGACGGCGTCCAGGACCGGTTCCACACCTGGATGCGGGCGCGGCCGCAGCACGTGACCAGCCCGCGGCCGCTGGTGCTGAACACGTGGGAGGCCGTGTACTTCGACCACTCCCCGGCCAAGCTGGAGCGGCTGGCGCGCCGCGCCGCCACGGTGGGCGTGGAGCGCTTCGTGCTCGACGACGGCTGGTTTCACTCCCGGCGCGACGACACCACCGGGCTGGGCGACTGGGTCGTGGACCGCGACGTGTGGCCCGACGGCCTGGGCCCGCTCGCCGGCCTGGTCCACGAGCTGGGCATGGAGTTCGGGCTCTGGTTCGAGCCCGAGATGGTCAACCTCGACTCCGACCTGGCCCGCGCGCACCCGGAGTGGATCCTGTCCAACACGGCCGCCGTGCCGTCGCCGGACGGGCTGTCGTTCCGCACGCAGTACGTGCTGGACCTCGCCGTCCCGGAGGCGTGGGAGCACGTGCGGGGCCAGATCTCGGCCCTGGTGACCGAGCTGGGCATCGACTTCATCAAGTGGGACCACAACCGCGACCTCGCCGAGCCCGTGCACGTCGGGGCGGACGGCGTCGGGCGGCCGGGCACGCACCTGCAGACCCGCGCCGCGTACGCGCTGATCGCACGCCTGAAGGCGGACCACCCGGGGCTGGAGATCGAGTCGTGCTCCTCCGGTGGCGCGCGCACCGACCTGGGCATCCTGGAGCTCACCGACCGCGTCTGGGCGTCCGACTCCAACGACCCGGTCGAGCGCCAGGACATCCAGCGGTGGACCTCGCTCGTGCTGCCGCCCGAGCTGATCGGGGCGCACGTCGGCCCGTCGCCGGCGCACTCGTCCGGGCGCACCACGGACCTCTCCTACCGGGTGGCCACGGCGCTCCAGGGCCACGCCGGGTTCGAGTGGGACCTGCTGACCTGCACGGACGCCGAGCTGGTGGCCGTCACGGCGTACGCGGCGCTCTACAAGGAGCTCCGGTCGCTGGTGCACACCGGCACAGTCGTGCACGGCGACCCCGTGGACCCGGCGCTGCGGGTCACGGGTTTCGTGTCCCCGGACCGCACCCAGGGCGTGTGGACCGTGGCGACCGTGGCCTCGCCCCAGGACGCGCTGACCGAGCGGGTGCGGCTGGACGGGCTCGACCCGGCCCGCCGCTACAGCGTGCGGGTGCGCGACGAGGTGGGGTCCGCGAAGTGGATGGGCGGGATCACGCCGGGCTGGCTGGGCAAGGAGGCCATGGACCTGCCGGGGTCAGTGCTGACCGGCGTCGGGCTCCAGCTGCCCACCCTGTGGCCCATGCAGGCCCTGGTCGTCCAGGCGACGGCAGTCCCGGAGAGCTAGCAGTCGAGCGCGGGACTAGCCGTCGAGCGCGCCCTGCCGGCGCAGCACCATCAGGGTCATGCCGCCGCCGGCGAGGGCGACCGCGATGAGCGTGTAGCCGACGATGCTGCTCGCGCCGGTGGCGGCGAGCCCTTCCGACTCGTCCCCGCCGCTCGGCGGCACGTCGCCCGTCGCGCCCGGGAAGGCGAGCTCGACCAGGTGGGATCCGCTCAGGGGGCCGGAGTTCGGGGAGGCAGCCAGGGTGGGCGCCGCGAACGCGACGGCCGGGGAGGCGACGAGGCCGGCGACGAGGAGCGCGGAGGCTCCCATGACGGTCATCTTGCGCACTGGGCGCTCCTTACGAAACGGGGGTCAGTCCCCGTGCCCGATGGCGAGCACGATTCCCGGATCGTAGCGACGATGGCGCAGATCGCCAATATCTGCCAATCTCCGTAAAAACGGTACAGAACTTGGCAGTCGCCCTACCGTCCTTTGCCTTTCTTCTTCTTGTTCGACGCCGGGCGCGCACCCTTGCCGCGCGGAACGGCTCCGCGACCGCCGGACTTCGCACCGCCCCGGCCTGCCGCCGACCGGCTCTTGGCCCCGGCCGGACCGCCCTTGACCTGGTTCTTCACCCCGGAGCGCCCCGTTTTCGCTGTCGGCGCATCTCCCGTCGTGCCGTCCTGGGCCCGGCCGGCGGACGGCGCGCCCCGGCCGCGCGAGCTGTTCACCGTGCGCCCCCGGACGATGCCGATCAGCTCCTCGACCAGGTCGGTGGTGCGGTCGATCGGCCAGACCAGGCCCACCGGCGACGTCGGCCCGTCGGTGAGCGGGCGGTACGTCACGTCCTTGCGGCGGTGCAGGCGCGCGAGCGACATCGGCAGCACCGCGACGCCCACGTTCGCGGCGACGGTCGCGACGACGTCGGCCGTGGTCGGCAGCCGGTCCAGCGGGTTGCCGTCCGGGTCGGCCGGCACGACGCCGGGTACCGGGCGGCCGGCGAACAGGACGTCGTCGGCGGGCACCCAGACGGGGTCCTGCGCGATGTCGGCGGCGGCGACCGCCTCGTCGTCGGCCAGCGCGGCGAGCAGGTGGTCCCGCGAGAAGCAGACCACCGACGTCTCCTCGTACAGCGGGATCGCGGAGTACACGTCCTTGTCCACGGGCAGGCGGCCGATCGCGGCGTCCGCGTCGCCGGCCGCCAGCGCCGCGACGACGTCGGCCGACTCGACCTGGACCAGGTCGAGGGGCACGTCGGGCAGGCGCTCGCGCCACACGCTCGCCCACTTGCCAGGCGTCGCGCCGGGCACGTAGGCGAGGCGGAACCGCGGGGCGTCGGGGTCGGCGGCGGGCGCGCCCGGTTCGGCGGAGGTCGGGACGTCGGCGAGGTCGTCGAGGTCGTCGCCCGGGGCGGGCGGTCCGACGTCGGGCACGGGCTGGCTCACGCCCCCAGGCTACGGGCCCCTGGACGATCCCGGCGGCAGTCCGCCCCGCGTCCCCCGCCGCCCGGGCACACGAGCGGCGAGGATCACGCCCGCCATGGAGAGCGTGGCGGGCGCACCCCGATACCCTGGGAACATGAGTTCCTCCTTCGCCTCGCAGCGGTTCAAGCCGTCCAACGCCGCCAAGCGACTCGGCGTCTACCTGCCTGCCACGCCGCAGGAGTTCCAGGACACCCCGATCTCGCGCGCGGAGCTCGAGGAGCTGGAGACCAACCCGCCCGAGTGGCTGGCCGAGCTGCGCCGCAACGGCCCGCACCCGCGGCCGGTCGTGGCGGGGCGTCTCGGCATCTCGATCGCGGGCCTGGCCCGCGGCGGCATCACCGACCCGCTGACCACCGAGCAGATCAACGAGCTGCGGGACAACCCGCCGGAGTGGCTGGCGCAGGAACGCCAGACGGCCGAGCAGGTGCGGGCCGAGGAGGAGCGCGTCGAGGAGGCCCGCAAGGCCGCCGAGAAGAAGGCCCGCTCCGCCCGGTGAGCCCCGAGGTGGACGCCGTCCTCGCCCGGCTCGTGCCGTACCCCGAGGACGGCTCGCGTGCCGACGGCCCGGTCGCGGTCGACGCGACCGACCGGCTGCTGCTCGACGAGGCCAGGGCGCTCATCCAGGAGCACCCCGGCGACGTGGTGGTGATCGGTGACCGGTTCGGGGCGCTCACCCTGGGCGCGCTGGCGTCCGGCGCCCTGCGGGTCCGCGCGCACCAGGACGCGATCACGGCCGAGGCCGCGCTCGAGGCCAACTTCACGCGAGCGGGCCGCACGCTGTGGGCCGCGCACGCGCAGGCGTCCGCCGACGCGCCCGTCCCGCGCGAGCCGACCGGGATGGGCCTGACCCGCCACGACCGTCTCGAACCCAGCCTGTTCGCGGGCGCCCGACTCGTGCTGCTCCAGCTCCCGACGTCGCTGGCCGAGCTGACCGAGATCGCCGAGCACGTGGCCCGGTACGCCGACCCGGCGGTCACGCTGCTCGCCGGCGGCCGCGTCAAGCACATGACGCACGCGATGAACGACGTGCTCGCCGCCTCGTTCGCGCAGGTCGGCGCCTCGCTCGCCCGGCAGAAGTCGCGGCTGCTGATCGCGCGGGAGCCACGGTCCGACGTCGGGCCGCTCGCCTACCCCGTGACCGCGCGGCTCACCGACCCGGAGATCCTGGCGGCGATCAGGCCGCAGGCCGGGACGGACCCCAGGAACGGCGCCCCTGACGGCCTCACCGTCGTCGCGCACGGCGCCGCGTTCGCGGGCGCCACCCTGGACCACGGCACGCGGTTCCTCCTGGCCCAGGCCCATCGCTGGCCCGACCTGCCGGACCTCCCGGCCCCGGACCCGGCGGCCGACGCCCCCACCCCCGTGCCCGGCATGGACGTCCACCCGGTCGCCGTCGACCTCGGGAGCGGCACCGGCATCCTCGCCACCGTGCTGGGCCTGCGGTACCCCAACGCCCACGTGCTCGCCTCCGACCGGAGCGCGGCCGCCTGCGCCTCGACCAGGGCCACGCTCACCGCGAACGGCCTCCGCGCGGCGGGGGTCGTGCGGGACGACGCCGGGGCGCTGCTCCCGATCCCGGACGGCTCGGCCGACCTCGTCCTGCTCAACCCGCCCTTCCACGACCGCGCCGCGCTGAGCACCGACGCCGCCCACCGGATGTTCGCCACCGCGGGCCGCGTCCTGCGCGACGGCGGCGAGCTGTGGACCGTCTTCAACACGCCGTTGCACTACCGGCGCGCGCTGGAACGCGCCGTCGGGCCCACCGAGCACGTGGCCCAGGACCCTCGCTTCACCGTGACCCGGAGCGTGCGGAAACTACTTACCGACATGTCAGTGACCGGCGGTTAGCCTGGCTGGGCGCTCGACCGGGCGCACCCGCACGGCAGCACGCCCGGCCCCGGCCGGCCTGCCCCGAGCACGTAAGGAACTGTCGATGAGGACACTTCGCACCACCCTGCGCGGCGCCGCCGTCGCGGCGGTCGCCGCATCGCTCGCCGCGGGAGCCGCGGTCACGGCGCTGCCCGCAACCGCCGCCCCGGCCGCTGCCGACGAAGCCAGGGCCATGGCAAAGGCCTCCACGACGAAGCCGGAGAAGCCCGGCAAGCACAAGCCGAAGAAGGCGGCGGCCGACCCGGACTTCGGCGCCAACGTCACCTTCATCGACGAGACCTGGACCGCCGACGAGATCAACGCGTTCCTCGACACGGTGAACGACGAGGCGGAGTTCAGCCTCGACCGGCACCAGGTCTTCTTCGAGCCCGGCACCTACGGGAGCGCCGCGGGCCAGGACAACCCGGCCACGGCCACCGGCATCGTCAACGCCCACGTGGGCTACTACGAGTCGATCGCGGGCCTCGGCGCGCAGCCCGACGACGTCCACATCAACGGCGCCCTGCACGTGGAGCCCGTCGTGGGCTGCCCCAACGAGCCCTGGGCCTGCGCCGACCCCGGCTCGCTGACCCGCTTCTGGCGGTCGATCTCCAACATGGGCATCAACCCGATCCAGCGCCCGGTCGGCGAGGACGCGGCCCTGCCGTACCCCGCGGGCGTGACCGAGCCGCACCAGATGCGGTTCGCCGTCTCGCAGGCGGCGCCCATGCGCCGCATGGACATCCAGGGCAACCTGACGATCTTCGGCCGGTACGGCGAGTTCGCCTCGGGCGGCTACCTCGCCAACTCGCGCGTCTCCGGCACCATCGTGTCCGGCTCCCAGCAGCAGTGGTTCACCCGCAACTCCGAGGTGGGCGCCTGGGACGGCGGCGTCTGGAACATGCTCTTCTCCGGGGTGACGGGCGCGCCCGCCACCAACTTCGGCCAGCAGGTGGGCGAGAACGTCGGCGTGACGACGACCGTCGGCTCCACGCCGGTCAGCCGCGAGGCCCCGTTCCTGTACCGGGGCGACAACGGCGAGCTGTCCGTGTTCGTGCCGAACGCGAAGACCGACAGCAGCGGCACCGACTGGTCCACCGGATCGGACGCCGGCCGGTCGATCGGGATCTCCGACTTCTACGTCGCCAAGGAGGGGACGGACGACGCCGCGTCGATCAACGCCGCGCTCGCCAGTGGCAAGAACCTCGTCCTGACCCCGGGCGTGTACGAGCTCGACGCGCCCCTGGCCATCGACCGCGCCGACACCGTCGTGCTCGGCCTGGGCTACGCCTCGCTCACCCCGACCGCCGGCAACGCCGTCGTCGAGGTCGGCGACGTGGCGGGCGTCAAGATCGCCGGCATCACCGCCGACGCCAACGTCCCCGAGTCGGAGACGCTCATCCAGGTCGGCCCGCAGGGCGCCACCGTGTCCGACGCCGCCGACCCGACCACGCTGACCGACGTCTTCGTCCGCGTGGGCGGCCCCTGGGCGGGCAAGGCCGTCACCTCCATCGAGGTGAACAGCCCCGACACGCTCCTGGACCACATCTGGGCCTGGCGCGGTGACCACGGCAACGGCATCGGCTGGGACGTCAACACCGGTGCCCACGGCGTCGTCGTCAACGGTGACCGGGTCACCGCGACGGGGCTGTTCGTGGAGCACTACCAGGAGGAGCAGACCATCTGGAACGGCGAGGACGGTCAGACGCTCTTCTACCAGAACGAGATCCCGTACGACGTGCCGAACCAGGCCGCGTGGATGGACGGCGACCGCCTCGGCTACGCCGCCTACCGCGTCGCCGACGACGTGCAGAACCACTCCGCGATCGGCACCGGCACGTACTCGTTCTTCAACCAGGGCCAGGACATCCGCCTGGAGTCCGGCATCCAGGCGCCGGACGCCCCGGGCGTGACGTTCCGGTCGATGACCGCCGTGTTCCTCAACGGCTCGGGCGGCATCAACCACGTCATCAACGGCACCGGTGGCGCGGTCCAGCAGGGCACGCAGCGGACGCAGGTGGTCAGCTACCCCTGACCCGCTGCTGAACTGACGAGTGCGGGGTGTCCGTCGAGCCATCGGCCCGGCGGC
>NZ_JBHVEG010000060.1:0-32997 GCF_042802395.1 Promicromonospora sp. NPDC057488 | reverse complement strand
TCGGAATGCCGACCACCTGACCTTCTGCCGACCATCCGATCGAGCAACCGGCGCGCACCCGGCACCGGGGAACCCGCGGGCGTTATGAGGTCGATCAGGGGCCGGGCGCGTGCCAGGATCGCCGGATGACCAGCGCCTACAGCGTCGAGATCCTCGACGACCCGGCCGCCGTCCTCGACGTCGCCGGTGACCTGCTCGCCGCGGAGCCCGTGATCTGCAGCGTCGTCGCCACGGTGACCCACCAGGCCGCGCGGACGTTCGCACCGGGCGGGCCGCGCCCCGCGCACCCGATGTGGTGGGCGGTCGTGCGGGACGGCGGCGGCGCCGTCGTCGCGCTCGCCATGCGCACGATGCCGCACGCGCCGCACACCGTCTGGGTGCCCGACCTGCCCGAGGACGCCGCCCGGCTGCTGGCCCGCGCTGCCCTGGAGCACACCGCCCGTGCCGGCGACGCGCCCCTGGTCTCGGCGAACGGCCCGGACCAGGCCGTGCGCGCCTACACCGACGAGGTGCTGCGGGCGACCGGCGGGACCGCGCACGAGGACCGGCCCGACCGGCTCTGGGAGGCGACGCGCATCACGGAGCCCGACCCGGCGCCGTCGGGCCGCGCTCGCCTGGCCACGCTCGCCGACCTGGACGTGGTCACCGCCTGGTTGGACGTGTTCCACACGGAGGCCGACGCCCAGGCCGGCCGGGTGCCGGAGGAGGGCGAGGAGCCGCTGCGGATCGGCGGCGCCCGGGAGCGGATCGAGGAGGGCAGCGTCTGGCTGTGGGACGTCGACGGCGAGGTGGTGCACCTGTCCGCCGTGCGCCCGCCGTCGTTCGGCGTGGTGCGGATCGGCCCGGTCTACACGCCCGCCGCGCACCGCGGGCACGGCTACGCCCGGGCGCTCGTGGCCGACGTAGCGCAGCGGGTGCTCGACGCCGGGCACCGGGTCTGCCTCTACACCGACCGGAACAATCCGGTCTCCAACCGCGTGTACGCGGCGGTCGGATTCGAGCCGGTGCTCGACCAGGTCAACCTGGCCGTCGACCCGGTCGTGCGGCCGGGCCGGGCGGTAGCGTCCGCCCCGGAACGGACGCACCCGTCCGTTCCCGCGACGAAGGAGAGCTGATGGGACGCAGGGCGATCATCTTCCACGGGACCGATGCCAGGCCCGAGTGGATCTGGTACCCGTGGCTCGCGGACCGGCTGCGGGAGCGCGGGTACGAGGTCGAGACGCCGCACCACCCCGGGACCAACGTCGAGCCGGTCGCCACGTTCCTGCCGACCGTGCTGGACGCGCACACCTTCGACGCCGACACCGTGCTGGTGGGCCACTCGGGCGGGGCCGCGCTGCTGCTCGCGCTGCTGGAGCACCTCGACGTGACCGTCGCACAGGCGGTGCTGGTGGGCGGTTACTCGACCAACCCGAACCCCGGGCCGGAGCCGGTGCTCCAGGAGTCCTACGACTGGGACGCGATCCGCGCGCACGCCCGGGACCTGGTGTTCCTCAACTCGGTGACGGACGAGTTCGGCTGCGACGCCGAGCAGGGCCGCGCGATGTTCGACCGGCTCGGCGGCACGCTCGTGGTGCGCGACGACGGGCACTTCATGGAGGACACCCTCGAGATCGCGGACCGGCTGATCCCCTGACCCGACCCCGGTCCGCGCGGCTACCGGGCCAGGAACTCCAGCAGACCGCGGTTGAAGGCCGCGGGCTGCTCGATGTTGGTGGCGTGCCCGTCCTTCGCGATGACGGCCGCCGTGCCGTGTGGCGCGAGCCGGGCCGCCGCGGCCGCGTGCCCCGAGGGCCAGAGCTCGCTCTCGGCGCCCGCCACGAACAGGGCTGGCGCGTCGCACCGCGCGATCACCGGCCGCCAGTCGGCCAAGGCGTGGTCGGCGAGGACCTCCAGCTCCGGGTCGGTGATGGTGCGCGAGCCGCCGCTCATCGCGCGCAGCAGGCGCACGGTGCGCATCCCGCGCAGCCACACCGAGCGGCCGCGCCCGGTGGGCGGCGGACCGGCGGCGAAGTAGGTGTCGCGGTTCGACTCGTCGTAGCCGTAGTACCCGTACGGCCAGTCGGCGGTGTTGAGCATCTTCGGCGTCTGGTCCACGATCACGACGCTGCGCAGGCGGTCCGTGCCGACCTCGTCCACGTACGCCCAGACCGTGTTGCCGCCCATCGAGCCGCCGACCAGGGTCGCGTCGCGCAGGTCGAGCTGCTCCAGGACGACGCCGACGTCGCGAGCGCGCCGCCGCAACGTGGTGCCGGGCGCCATCGGCTCGGTGGCGCCGTGCCCCGGCAGGTCGACGGCGAGCACCCGGTAGCCCGCCCGCGCCAGCGCGGGGACCTGGAAGCGCCAGGAGGTGGCGGCCGCCTTGAACCCGGCGAGCAGCACGACCGGCCTGCCGTCGGCGGGGCCGGCCTCGGCGAGATCGAGCCGGACGCCGTCATCGGTGCGCAGGTGCATGCCGCCACAGTAGCCAGGGCCGGCGGCGGACCGCCCTGCGAGACGGACCGCCTCCGGCGGACAACCGCGACATACTGGCGGGCGATGCGACCCGAACGGCTCACTCCCCACGCCCGTGACCTGACGACCCGCTCCCTGGACTGGATGGACCAGCAGTGGGACCCGGAGGTGGGCCTGCTGCGAGCGCCGGAGGAGCCCGGCGGCGGGGGCGGCGCGCCCGTCGGCCACATGGTCCGCGAGACCAGCTGGTACGCGCTGGGGCTTCTCGTGCGGAACCTGCCCGCCAAGGACGGCGCCAAAGCCGATCTCGACCGCGCACGGCGGGCCCTCGGACGCGTCCTGGACCACCAGCTCGATGCCCCCGCCGAGCGGTTCCACGGCACGTGGCTGCGCGGTCCGCACGAGGCGCGCCCGACAGCGGACTCCGTCGAGTGGCGCGACTACGACCCGAACTGGCGCGAGTTCATCGGCACCACGCTGGTCATCGTCGCGACCGAGTTCCCCGGGGCCCTGGACGGCGAGCTGGGCCGCCGCGTGGACGCCGCGCTGCGGTTGGCGGTCGAGGGCACGCTGGCCCGCGGCGTCGACCCGCGCTACACGAACATCGCGCTCATGACGGCGTTCCTGCTGCAGGACGCCGCCGTCCGCCTGGGCGAGCCCGCCTGGGAGGCACCGGCGCTGCGGCTCGCGGAGCAGGTGCTCGTGCGGTTCCGCGTGGACGGGACGTTCGACGAGTACAACTCCCCCACGTATTACGGCATCGACCTGTACGCGCTGGCGCTGTGGCGGCGGTACGCGCACCAGCCCCTGCTGCGGGCCGGCGGCGCCGAGATGGAGGCGGGCCTGTGGCAGGACACCGCGCGGCACTACCACGCGGGCCTGCGCAACCTCGCGGGCCCGTACGACCGGAGCTACGGCATGGACCTGCGGCACTACGCCTCCGGGATCGGGCTGTGGATCTGGGCGGCCGTCGGGCGCGACCTGGCACCGTTCCCGGAGACCGGCCGGCCGTTCCGGCACGCGTGGGACCTCGCGCTCGGCCCGGTGGTCGCCGTCCTGGGCGCAGAGGTGCCGGACGACGCCCTGGCGCACCTGACCGGGTTCCGGGGCGAGCGCCAGGTGGACCAGGTGATCGTGCGCGACCCGCGCCGGGTCGCCACGTCGTGGGTCGGCGAGCGGCTGCTGGTCGGCGCGGAGGACGTCGGGGGCGAGCGCGGGAACCTGGCCGACCAGTTCCATCCGGCGACGGTGCACTGGGCGGTCGGGTCCGGGGCGAGCGACGGCGGGGTGGACGACGGCGGGGTGGGCGACGGCGAGACCGGGCGCGGTGCCGACGTCGGCTGGATCCGGCTGGTCAGCGACCTGGCCGTCGATGCCCGGGCCGAGGGTCCGTCCCTGGCCCTGGCCTGCGCCCGGCACGACGGCGGCGACCTCGCCCTCGCGTTCCAGGTCCGGGCCCCTGGCCTGGACCCGGCCGGGTTCGCGGCGGACCGCTGGGCGCTGCCCGGGCTGGAGGCGGCTGTACGGACGGAGGCCGACCTGGTCGCCGTCGAACTCGACCCGAGGGACGACACCTGGTGGGTCCGCTACGTCGCCCGTGCCGTCCCGGTGGGCACGGCGGTCTGGTTCAAGATCGACCTACGCGTACTCGCTCAGGAAGACTAGGAGACCGCCCAGACATGGAACGCAAGGTGACGGAGATCGACGGCTACCGCTTCCTCGGCTGGGGTCCGACTGCCACGCGATCGACGATCGGCTGGGTGATGCGCGCCGACCTGTTCGCCCGGTGCGGTCGTTGCGGCGGCCTGATCAGTCTCGACCCGGCGCTTGACGAGAACTGCCGCTGCGGCCGGCTGAACAAGGACTCCGCCGGGCGTTTCGGCTCGACTGACGGGGACGGCGACATCGCCATCTACACCACGGACTAGGCAACCTGTGCGGGAGACGCCGTCCGCTCCCTGCTGCGCTCGCTGCTCTGAGCAGTGCTGCCGAGGGCAGATCCGCCTCCCTGGGGGCTGCCCGCCGGGGCACGGTGGGCGCATGACCGAATCACCGAAGGCGCCCCAGTTCGGCGAACGCTCCCGCCGCGACCTGTACGAGCGGCGTGTCCTGGTCCTCGACGGACCGCTCGACGACGACAACGGCACGCTGCTGATGACGCAGCTCATCGCGCTGGCCACGGAGGACCCGGCGTCCGACATCGACCTGTGGATCCACTCCCCGGGCGGGTCGGTGCCGTCGATGCTGGCCATCCGCGACCTCATGCGCACCATCCCGAACGACGTGTCCACGCTCGTGCTGGGCATCGCCTACAGCGCGGGGCAGTTCCTCCTCTCGGCGGGCGCGCCCGGCAAGCGGCGCGCGCTGCCGAACGCCCGGGTCCTGATGCACCAGGGGTCCTCGGGGATCGCCGGCACCGCCGTCGACATCGAGCTGCAGGCCGACGACCTGCGGCACACCCGCGACACCGTGCTGCGCCTCGTTTCCGAGGACACGGGGCAGCCCATCGAGCGCGTGTTCGAGGACTCGCTGCACGACCACTGGTACACGGCCGAGGAGGCCCTCGAGTTCGGGTTCATCGACACGATCGTGAGCGGCTTCGACAACATCCGGCCGCGGGAGCGCGCCCGGACCGGGTTCAGCACGGCGACGGCCGAGGGAGACGCACGATGAGCAGCTACACGATCCCGAACGTCATCGCGGCGCACCCGCGGGGCGAGCGCATCATGGACGTCTACTCGCAGCTCCTGAGCGAGCGGATCATCTACCTCGGCACGGCGATCGACGCCGGGGTGGCCAACGCGCTGATCGCCCAGCTCATCCACCTGGAGTCGAGCAGCCCGGACAGCGACATCCAGCTCTACATCAACTGCGAGGGCGGGGACCCGAGCGCGGGCATGGCCATCTACGACACCATGCGCTACATCCGGCCGCAGGTGTCGACGACCGTGGTGGGGCAGGCCGTCGCCGTCGGCGCCGTGCTGCTGGCCGCCGGGGCCGAGGGCAAGCGGGCGGCGCTCCCGCACGCCCGCGTCATCCTGCACCAGCCCGCGGCGCAGGGCCGGGGCGCGATCCCGGACCTGATCCTGCAGGCGGACGAGGTGGTCCGGATCCGCGCCGACATGGAGGCCGCGCTCTCCCGGCACACCGGGCAGAGCGTGGGCACGCTGCGCACCGACACCGACCGGGACCGCATCTTCACGGCCGGGGCCGCGCGGGAGTACGGGCTGCTGGACCACGTGATCGAGCAGCGCTGACCTGGGCGGCCTGGGTCGGACGCCGTCCGGCCTAGGCCGCGAGCGCGAAGGCCGCCCGGCAGGTCGGCTGCCCCCAGGCGTCCTGGACGGTGACCAGCCGGTCGGCGACGGCGCTGACCAGGTCGACCAGGGTGATGTCCAGGGCTCCGGCGATCGCGGCGATCATCTCGCTCGACGGCTCCTTGACCCCACGTTCGATCTCCGAGAGGTACTGCGGCGAGATCCCGGCCCGCCGAGCGGTCCGGTCGAGGGTCTCGCCGCGCTCGTGCCGCAGCTGCCGCAGCCGCTCGCCGACCAGGTGCCGCCACAGCGGCTCCCGGCCGGGCCGGGTCGACGGCGGGGCGCCTCCCGGCAGGGGCGCCCCGTCGTGGGCTGCGGGCTGAGGCGGGGCGGTGTCGGCCATGCCTCCGAGGGTAGGGGCGCCGGCTACCGGGCGACGGCGCTTCTGCTGAGAGCAGCGGGCCGACCGCGCCGCCTAGCCACGGGGATCGCTCACCCGGGTGTTCTGGAAGGACGCGAACCGCCAGCCGTCGGTCGTGTCCACCGCGGTGAGCGTGATGACCGAGTCCCGGCTCGGGTCGGGCTGCCCGTCGACGGTCGACGTGCCGCCGGAGACGATCAGCACCACGCCGTCGGCGAGGGGCCGCAGCTCGGCCTCGTCCGCGAACGGCGCGAGCTTGACGGGCATCCGGAACAGCGCCCGGTGGCCCTCCTCGATCGCGGACCGGCCGCGCATCCGCAGGCCGAAGAAGGTGATGTAGTCGGCGTCCTCGGTGAACAGGTCGGCGTACGCGGCGGCGTCGCCGTCGTTCCAGGTGTCGGTCAGCCGGTGCAGCAGCAGGCGCACCTGGTCGGTCGCCACGGTCGGGACAGTGGTGTCGGTGTCGCTCATGAGTTCCTCCTGGGTTGGGTGCCGGACGGTTCTGCGGTGGGCGTTTCTGTGGTGGGCGCCGTGGTGGCGGACGGTTCGCCCAGTACCTCGTCGAGCAGGTCGTTGCGGACGCTGCCGGACCAGTCGAGCTCACCGCGCTCGATCCGCTCCAGCACGGTGCCGATCCAGTCCAGCTCGGCCTGCTGGACCGCGCGTTCGTACTCGAGCTCGAGGAGCAGCACGGCGGGCAGCCCCTCGTCCTGGAGCGCGGCGAGCTGGCCGGTCAGCGCGGTGACCGCGCCGCTGATCGTCGCGGCACGGGTGCGGAGCGCCGCCCGGGCGGCCGCGGCCGGCAGGCACCCGAGCAGCGAGACGGCCGCGACGAACGTCCGCCGGTCCAGCTCGGGCACCTCGATCAGGGAGCGCAGGCGCGCGGCGAGCTGGGCGCGCCCCTCGTCGGTGATCCGGTAGACGGTCCGCTCCGGGCGGTGCCCTTCGCGGAGCGTCTCGGCCGGGGCGATCAGCTCGTCCCGGGTCAGCCGCTCCACCGCGTGGTAGAGGCTCCGCGGCAGGCCCGTGACGTAGTCCTTGTGCGTCTCGACGATGAACCGCTGCAGCTGGTACGGGTGCCCGTCGCGCACCGAGAGCATCGCCAGCACCGTGAGACCGACCAGATCGTGACTGCGGGGCATCCGTCCTCCTTGTTAGTGCAGATTGCACTATAGCGTAGCGCACTATGTGGATGGCCGGGAGTACACGCAGGAGATCAGGCACTATGGAGGCATGGCTACCGACCTCTGGATCACCGGCGACCCCGACACGGACCGGCTGCTGAGCGACGACCCGTTCGCCCTGCTGGTCGGCATGCTGCTCGACCAGCACGTGTGATACGTAGCATTAGCGCGCTACGCTCTCGGGCATGAGCGACGTCCTCACGCAGCTACGAGAGCGAAAGAACGGGCTACGCCTCGTCCCAACGGCTGCCGATGCCGACCCCGTGGCCCCCGTCGTCGGGCCGTACGCGCGTATCTCGGACGCCTACGAAGACGCGGAGACCGGCGTCACCGAGGGTGGCGTACAGCGACAGATGAAGGTCAACCGGCTGCTGACGGAGGCGCGCGGCTGGACCATGGCGGAGCGCGAATACATCGACAACAACGTGTCCGCCTTCAAAAAGCAGGTGATCCGGGACGCATTCAACGACCTGCTAGAAGATCTTGCGGCGGGCGCGATTGACGGCATCGTGTGCTACAACCTGGACCGGCTCGCGCGGCGCGTCGATGATCTAGAACGCCTTATCGCGATCTACGACGATGGGCGGCGTGCGGGCCGTCAGATGTATTTCGCGACGAATGAAGGTTCGATCGATCTTTCCTCCGACGACGGAATCACGCTCGCCCGCGTAATGGTGGCTTTCGCCAACAAGGCAAGCCGGGACACAGCACGCCGCGTGGCACTCAAGCATCAGGAAATGCGCGACGAGGGCCGGAAGGTCGGTGGGGGCCGCCCGTTCGGGTGGAACTGGGAGAACGACAAGGGAGAGCGGGAGTATTCGCTACATCCCGAGGAAAGCGAAGCACTCAAGTGGGCAGCCGCCGGACTACTCGACGGCACCCAGAACTATCGGAAGATCATTGCCGAATGGTCAGAGCGTGGACTCACAACGCCACGCGGTCGCTCCTGGACCCCCATCGCCGTGAAGGGCGTTCTATCCAGCCCTCGCATGGCCGGGTGGCTGGTCCATAAGGACAAGATCGCTGTTCACTCGACTACGGGCGAACTCATCCGGTCCAGCGCCCCAGCGATCCTTTCGGACGATGATTTCGAGGCGCTGCTAGCAGTCATGGCCAGGAAGCGCGATGGGGGGTCGAGTGACGCGTCGAACCGTAAGCGCTACCTACTCTCCGGAATCGTGCGGTGCGCAGAGTGCGGAGCAAAGATGGTCGGCAACCGCCGAACGGATAAGCACTTCTACTACGCCTGTCGCACGGGCAGTACTCGCGCCAGCACCGGTGCGGACGCCTGTGGGAAGGTGAGTGCTAGCGGCTGGGAAGTGGACCGAATGGTGGAGGAACTGTTGGTGCCGATCATCGTTGCCGAGACGGCATCGGTCCACACGGATTCCGCAAAGCCCTTCCAGAGGGAACTACTGGAGCTGCAAGACGAACGCGATGCGCTCTTGCTGGCATACAGGGAGAAGCGCGCGCCAAGCGATGCAGCACTTCCCCGACTGGCAGAGATTGACCGCGAGTCGGGAGAAATGCGCTCACAGCAGGCGGAATGGCTGCGATCGCAACGCGTACTTTCACGGTCACAGGGCGTAACAACAGAAACGTGGCCCGACCTCTCTTTGGAAGAGAAGCGGGGCCACGTCTTGGATTTCATCGAGGCTATTTACATTTCAGTGGCTACGCGGCGCGGGAATACGTTCGACCGCTCTCGGGTGTCCCCTCCTGTCTGGCGTAAGCGAGTCGGCGGCGCTGAACCGATCGGCGCTGCTCCTCGGTGACCTCCGGCATGGTCGCCCGTGCCATCTCCAGCCACTCGTCAAGCGTCATGAGGCGTTCCTTCGGGGCCGTCACAGTCACGTCGTTGCTCACTGCCGTTCCTTCCGTCGCGCCCTGGGTGCCTGGGGTTTTTGCCGTCCCAGCCGTCCCAGCGGGTTTCTCGGTGTATCTGCGCAGGTCAGCGGCTCTTCTTGGTGGTACGGGTAGTCCCGCTCCGACCCGTCCCAACCCGTCCCCGACCCGTCCCAAGCCGCTTCCCGTGGGACGGGTGGACGGGTCGGGACGAGTTGGGACGGGTCGGAGCGACTACGAGTCAGCCGAGAAAAGTGGTGTCTGACCTGCGGCTTCACTCGGCTGGGACGGGTTGGGACGGGTCATTCCCGGAAACCCCTGGGCCTCTGCCGTCCCGGTGGCGTCGGCCTGGCCCTCCGGAGGGCAGTACCGCGCCCACGAGTCCTCGAAGTCCTCGCGACGGAAGCCCTTGACCTGCACGTCGGAGCCGTCCTTGCCCTTGATGCGGATGTTCTTGCTGCTTATGTCGAATTCGCGCAGCAGCAGGCCCAGGCGGCGCGGCGTGAGGCCCTGGGGACCATAGGTCGCCCACGGCGCTTCCTCGTCCGCCTTGAGCCGGTTCAGAAGTGCTGCCGTGGACACCTGGGGGTCGTTCTCGAACGCGGCGCGAGCGTCGATCAGTAGCCGGGTCTGAACTGAGAGCTCGATGCTCTCTTCCTTCTCCTGATTCATGACGACGGCGGCGTGCCGGGCGAGGCGCGGCCACTCTCCCCCGGCGGCGTCGGCCACAGCGATGAGGGGTTCCCACGTGTCGGCGGCGCGGTCCTCGACCGGCAGGGACTCCACCGGGGTCCCGATCTTGACCCGCTTGGAGCGCGCCCAGGTGTGCAGCACCTCCGACAACGTGATCAGGTCCGCGCGGTCCCGAGTGAGCCGGTAAGGCGCGACCTTCTCCCCACCCGCGCGGCGGCGCATCCGAACGACCACGGCACGGTCCTCGATGGTGTCCGGCATCGCGCCGATGCCCGCCAGGGCGGCCATGGCGAACGTGCGCAGGTGCTCCACTTCCTGCCGCCCGGCGTCGTAGCGGGGCACGGTGCGGCCCGGCTGGAAACCAGCGTTGAGGATTCCGCGAATGTCCTCGTTGTCAGCGCCCGCCTTAGGGCCGAACATCGCGTCAGCCTCGTCAATCATGATCGTGGGCGGCTCATTGCCAGCGAAGTGGACCGTGCGCGAGAGAGCAGCGTGCGAGACGTTCACGCCCATGAACGCCTGCCAGCAAAGCGCCTCCAGCATGTCCAGCAGGCGCGACTTCCCACACCGCCGCTCAGGCCCACGGATGACCAGCCGGGGCGCGGAGCCGAGGAACGGCACGACGTGGGTAGCGGCGGCCCAGAGCACCACGGCGGTCATTGCCTCGGGGCTGGGCAGGATGACGTACTTCCGGATGGCAGCGCGCACCTGGTCCAGCACCAAAGCGCCGTCCAGGGTCGCGCCGTCGAGAGTGGGCGTGGTCCCATCGGGGTCGGGGTTGCTGCCCGAGGTGGTGGGGGCGGCGATGGGTGTGCTCATGGTGGGTTCCTCCTGCTGGCTCGGGCTGGGGTGCAAGGCGGTCATGCGGCAGTGCGGGGCTTGGACGCACCACGCCGGATACCGGAGCGGATGGTCTTGTACGCCTCGGCCTCGGTGAACGGCGGGCACTTGGGGTCGTTGGCGGGCTTGCCGTAGTGGACGGTGCAGGCGTCCAGCAGCGCCCCGGCGGCCTCGCCCTCGCTGAGCGAGCCACCCGCGACGAACTCCCCAAGGCAGCGCGCAGCGAGGAACAGGGCGTGATTGCGGCCACCCTTGGGGGCCTTGCGGACGTGGTCGGCTTCCTTGGCCAGCACCGCCCGCAGGTACGCGGAACGGTTCGTAACCGGGCGCAGCTCTCGCACGCCGGACGGCTCCGCTGGGCGGGGGGTGAGGTGCTGGACCAGCCAGGCCGGCAAGGGCGTCGCCTCGGTCTGGGCCGTCACCTCGTAGCGCCCGGCGTCGGTGACGGTGGGCGGGGCGACGACGTACCCGCCCGTTCCCCGGGTGTCGATCAGTGCGCCGAGTCGCCCGGCGGTGTTGCCGAGCGGGGTGGGCAGGTGGGCGGTGGTGTAGTAGCGGTGGACGCCTCCGGAGGGCGTGCGAGTGGTCCAGGTGGCCGGAAGTCCCTCGGGGCCGCCGTGAGCGGCTGTGAGGGCCGTCAGGGTGTCCTCACCGGGCGGGGTGGTCGTTCCGGGCTTGGGGGTGTCGGTGTCGATGACCAGCAGGCCCGAGGGGCCGCAGGCGATGCCGACGCCGTAGGGGCGGGCGGTCCACGCTCGAGTGATGCGGTCGGGGTCGGTGGTAGCGCGCTGCTCCCATCCGGTGTGCCCGTTGCGGCACCAGGGGTCGGTGTGGTCGCAGTCGTCGGCGGGGTGGCGCGGGGTGGCCGGGCGCTTGCTCCCGGGAGTCAGGGGGAACACGGCCCAGCCTCGGGCGGCATACTCCAGGGCGGTTGCCAGCAGGGCACCGTGACGGTTCTCGGCCGGGGTGCTGCCCGCGTGCGTGCTGGTCCAGCGCTTGGCGTTCATGGCGAGGTTCCTTCCTGGTGAGGTGGTGGGGCCGGGGTCCGGCGGTCGTGGTGACCGCCGGACCCTGGCAGGCGGTGCGGGCCTGCTTAGCGGGCCAGGCTGGCGGCGGCGTCGGTCTTGCGGATGTACGTGTCCAAGTGCTTGCCCTTGGCGTTGATCGCTTCCCAGTGGGGGCCGCTGCGCCGGACGCGCCCGAGGATCGTTCCGTTGGCGGTGTAGACCGTTCCGTTGTCGTCCAGCCACGTGTTGTTCGCGACGATCTGGCTACCCATGGCGGGTTCCTCCTGTGGAGTCGTGGTGCAGCCGGTGCTGCACCGGGTGGCGTGGCGTCTGCCGCGCCCTCCCGCCGCCCGACCCGGGGCCGGGCGGCGAGAGGCCGCGTCAGGGGCGCGGCTGGTTGCGGCGGTAGCGTTCGGCGGCGGCCTCGTCGTCGAACCGGCGGCAGCCGCAGCGGGTGCCGTCGTGGGGCTGCAAGTCGCAGCCGGGCGCGACGACCGCGTAGCGGACTCCGGGGTGGCCCGCGTCGCTCACGGGCAGTACGTGCCACCTGGGCTTTGGCCGATGGGTCCAGTCCTCGCGTGCGGTGCTCATCAGGGGTCCTCTCGGGCCGCTGAGCGGCCTGTTTTTGGCATGGGCGGGGTAGGGGCGCGTCGGTAGCGGTAGCGGGACCGGCGAGCCCTGGAAGTGCGGGGTGAGGGGTGTTTCGGGGGTGTAGCGCGGGGTGCGCTACCGCGCTACTTCGTTGAAATTCCGCCGTTTTCGGGGGTAGCGGGCGCGCTACCGGTAGCGGGTCGTTCCGCTACCTGCGCTACCCCGGTAGCGACCTCGGGCAGGGGCTCCGGCGCTGGGCCCAGGGCGATCCTGGTCACGACCAGGACGACGGCGGCGAGGAACGCGAGGGCGGCGACGGCGGCGAGCACCTGGGCCACCGGGTGCAGGCCCAGTGCCAGGTTGGCGACGGTGAGGGCCGAGGCCGAGGCGAACACGGCTCCGGTGCGAGTGATGCCGGTCTCCACAGCGTTGACCAGGGTGATGGCGTCACGGACCAGTGCGGCGTGCTCGGCAGGGGTCATCTGCTCTGTGGTGCTCATGGTTCCTCCAGGTGGTGACGGCGGGTCAGGCTGCGGTGTGCCAGTGGTCGAGCGGTTCCTCCCCCTCCTCGGGGGCCAGGCGCTCGGCCCAGGCCCGTTCGAACTCGGTCACGGTCATCCGGGGCCGGGTGGCCCAGAACTCCCGCAGCTCCGGTGAGGCGTACGCGGCGGCGAACGCTCCCCCAGCGAGGAACAGGCGTTCCTCAGTGACTCCGGCGGACCGGCCTCGGGCGTTCAGCAGGACGCCGTTGGTGGCCTCGTAGGCGGCGGCGATGTGGGCTTCCAGGTAGTCGCCGTACTCGGACCGCATCGCGGCCCACTCGACGGCGGCGCGCTGGAAGATCGGGGACACGTCACGCCTCCACCAGGACCGGCGCGACCTCGGTCACGACGTCGGCCACGGCGGGGTTCTCGTCGGTCGTCGGGTCCTGTGCGGCGGCGCGTGCCTCGCGCAGCAGGCGGCGGGCGTGGCCATCGCTCACGGTGTGCCCGGCGGCGGCCAGTGCGGCCTGAGCGTCCGGACCGGAAGCGTCCGGCGTCTGGTCCAGCAGGCCGGACACGATCGCGAGGTGAGCGGACCGGTCCGCCCGGGTCGCACCGGACCGGACAGCGGACCGGCGCGCCTTGGTCCGGTTGCCGGACCGGACCGGGGTCCGGCGCGTGGTCCGGTCCGGACCGGTCATCTCTTCCAGTTCGGACCGGACCGACTCGGCGACCCGCGCCTCGTAGTCCGGCGCGGTCTGGACCGGCGCGGCGACGGTGAGACCGGCCACGCGCTGGTTCGTCTCCACGTGCATCTGAGCCACGGCCGTGGTGCCGTCCGCGACGGCGGACAGGGACTCCAGCCACTCGGCCGTCTGGGTGCGCATCTGGGCCGGGGGCACGGACTTGAGGGCGACGGCGCGGGCGGCCAGGCGGCGGGCCTCGGCCTTGGCGATGGCGCGGCGGGCGGCGGGGGTCCCGTCGTCGGCGGCGTGCGCCCGGGCGGCGTCCTCGACGGTCAGGAACAGGGCGTGCATCCGCATGGACTGCCGAATGCTGGACCAGGTCGCGCCGGACGCGAGGTGGCGGTCACCGATCAGGGCGAGGTGCCACATCAGGGCGGCCAGCAGCGGCACGACGAACCGGAACAGGACAGCCCCGACCGGGTGGCCCAGGTAGACCTCATGGATGGACGCGAACACGCCGGACGTGCCGGACAGCGCCCACGTGAGCATGAGCAGCGTGCCACCGGGCCGGTTGTCCTTGGCGGCCTCACGGGCCAGCAGAGCGACCGTCACTAGCGACAGCTCGAACACGCCCGCCGTGCTGTACGCGGTGGCAGCGTCCATGCCCAGCACGTCACGGCCGAACCCGACCATGGCGAGGTACGCGGACAGGGTGGAGATGACGGCGACGGAGACGGCTCCGCCCAGGACCAGGCGGCGCGACCCGCGCCGCGGTGCATCGTTGGTGGTGTGCGTGGTGCTCATGGGTCAGTCCTCCTTGGTGTCGTCGGTGAGGGTGGGCAGGTCGGTCAGGGCGCCCAGTTCCTTGACCAGGGCGTCACGGACCAGGCCCACCCGGTTCTTGCCGTTGCGGCGCTTGACCTGGACGGTGTCGATGCCGTGAGCGCGCACGGCGGCGTTGACCTGGCCGCCGGTCCAGCCCTCATAGAGGGCGGGCTTGGACTCGGCCAGGCGGGCGGCCAGTTCGTCACTCCAGACCTTGCCGTTGGGCCACTCCGGGTCCTCGGCGGGCCACACGTCCATGAGGTGGTCCAGGATCGTGGAATCGTCGACGTCGGCGGGCTCGTCCCCGGCGGCCATGCCCGTGAGGCGGCCCTGGGCCTCACGGATCGCCCGGGCACGGTCCGCGATGGTCTCCGCGCCCGGGCCATCCACGTAGTAGGTGCGGACGATGACCGGGTCATCGCCCTCGCCCACGAGGTAGGCCACGCCACGGTCCTTGCGGGAGAACGTCGTGGCCGAGTACCCCGACCCGTACATGCCCGGCCCGAGGATCATGTTGTTCACCGTGGCGTCCATGACCTTGAGCGCCAGGCGCAGACCGGCGTTGGACGACACCGACTTGGGGATCGACTTGTCGTCAGGCCGCTGGGTGGCGTGCCAGACCATGATTCCGGCAGCCGGGCCACGGCGAACCAGGTCCTCGACGATGGTCCGCAGCTCTTTGCCGTACTGCGGGTGCTCGTACATGACCTGGGTCTCGTCGTACGCGCCGAAGATCGGGTGCAGGCCCAGCGACTTGTCCGACGCCAGCGCGTCAGTCACCTTCCCCTCAGGGCACCGGGGGTCGCCCGCGAGGGTGGTCCGGATGACCTTGTAGCGGCGCATCATCTCCTTCTGCAGCGCCTTGAAGTCGGCCAGCAGTGCGGCCATGTCCTCGGGGTCATCCCCGGAGCGGTAGTAGTGCGCGACCTTGGCCAGCGGGGCCAGGTCGGCACCGCCGCGCAGGTCGTGCGCGTGGATCTCCACCCGGGCGTCGAGGGCGGCGATCAGCAGCAGCAGGCGGAGCGTGAACGTCTTACCCATGCGCGGGATTGAGCCGATGATGCCCGCCACGTACATGAGCGTTGTCTCCACCTTCCGGCCGCGCGGGTCCACGCCCAGCGGGATCGGGTCGAACACGTTCGCCGTGCCCTTCCGGCCCAGCGGGAACTCAGCGGCCTTGGACTCGCTCAGCGACCGGTCCGCGACGAACAGGACCAGGCGGCCCTCATGCACGTCGGGGTCGCCCCCGGGCCACACGCACCCCATCGGGCGACGCAGGCCCGACGCGAGTTGCGAACGCTTCTCCGTGACCTCGGCAGCCGTCGCGCCCGGGGGCAGGTCGATGTCCGCACGGAACCCGGCCCCGTCACGCACGATCGACAGGAACCGGATGGATGCGGCGTCCTGCCGCACGCCCTGGTTCACCGATCCCAGGCGCAGCGCCAGCAGCGCCTCACGGATCAGGTCAGCCGTGAGCGGCGGGACTTTGGCCGTGGCCGTGGCGGTCTCGGCGATCTTGGCCTCACGGTTGCGGCCCACGATGCCCAGGACGCCGAGGGACACGGCGACCGTGGCGGCCTGCCACACGGGGTCCGCGTTGGCGGCCACGGCGGCCGCGCCGGCAGAGGCTCCGCCGAGGCCGAGAACGGCCAGGCTGCCGCGTCGGAACGCGGTGCCGCGCATCTCCTTCTTGACCCGGAGGTAGGTGTGCGGGTCGCCTGCCGTGCTGGCCAGCAGTTCGCGCCGCACGTCGGTGTTGTTGGTGTCGGCGGCCCACCGGTAGACGCTCTGGCTGATCCGGGCAGCCCCGATAGGGGCACGCCCGGCCAGCCGCAGCGCGTACAGGGGCAGGCGCACGCCGTGATAGGCGCACACATGCCCGGCATACCCAGCAGCCCAGCGCGCAGAGGCCAGGAACGCCTCACGGGAGGTGAGCCAGTCCGGCAGCACCGCGCGCCGCTGGGCGTCGCGGTGCTCGATGACCCGGCCCCGCGTGGGGGCCGGGGCCTCGGGCTCCGGGGCGGCGGGGGCGTCGATGACCTCACCCGTGAGGGCGTCGTCATCGCCCGCCCCGGCGCCCCCCTGGTCCAGCGTGTTTGCGTCGTCCAGGGCGGCCAGAGTCAGGTCCTCGCCCACGTCCTCCGGCCTGCTGGGAACGGCGAACAGCGCTTCAAGCTGCGCGAGTTCCGCCGCGTCGTCGGGCGTGATGCCGCCCGGCTGGTTCTCGTCGTGGGTGCTCATCAGGCGATGCCGCCGAAGAGGTTGTTGACCAGGTCCACGACGAACGCCTGTGCCTGCTGTCCCCAGCGGGTGGAGGCCAGCAGCAGGCCGGTCACCATCATGAAGATGGACGGTCCCCAACGCTCCGGACCGAACTTGCACAGGCAGAAGGCGATAGCGGCGAACAGGACGGCGATGACGGTGATACCCATGGTGGTTCCCTCTCAGGCAGCGGTGCGGTTGGCAGAGCGGATGACGACCCGGCGGGCCGTGGAGAACGGCTGGACCAGTCCGAAGACCGGGGCCGTAGACGTGGCGCGGTTGGTGCTGGTCTGCACAGCGGTGCGGATGACCGTGTTCAGAGCGGTCACCGCGCGGCGGTGGGCCTCGGTCGCGGCCGGACCGGGCTCGATGGCCATACGGCACTCCGCGTCCACCACGGCGACCTCAGCCGAGATAACGGGCTCCTCGGCCACGATGGCGGCCAGGTCGGTGAACGTGGGCTCAACCTCGAACCCCTCGTAGTCGGTGTAGGTGCTCACCAGCCCCACCCCCGACGACCGTCGCCACCGTTGCCGCGCTCAGCAGCAAGGGCGGCCTCGTGGACCTTACGAACCTGGTTCTTCATCGCCTCGACCTGGCGGGCCAGGGACGACGCCGTGTTGCCGACGGCCTTGAGGCCATCGGCAGCGGTGCCGTGCTGGGTCAGAACCCGGGCGGCCTTGTTCAGACCGTCCTGGGCTTCGAACAAGTACCTGCGTGCTACGTCCAGACCACTGATGCGGTTCTGAGACATCTCTTCCCCTCCAGTTCCTAGGTGTGCGCCCCGTCACAGGGCGACCGGGAACAACATAACAACCGTTCTGGTCACCGTGTCAACCGTTAGCCCCAAACTCGCGAAACTTGGCAGAACGGCGCGGGCCGTGGATGATCGGTTGCTAGGTGACTGTTATGCCGCAGCAGTCCAACCGAGATGCAGTGTGAGGAGACGAATGCCAAGCCAGGACCACGACACCGGGGCACCCGTGCGGGACCGGGTAGTCCGCGCCATCCGGAACGACATCGAGGCTGGACGCCTCCGCGACGGGGAAGCCCTCCCCGCAACCCGGGCACTCGCGCAGCAGATGGACACGAGCGTCTTCACGATCAACGCGGCGATGAAGGTGCTAGCCAGTGAGGGGCTGATCGAGAACCGCCCAGGGTCCGGCCGGGTGGTTCGGAGCGGCCATCTCGCGCCCGCACCGCAAAGAGCTGCGCGCGCACCACACGCCTACTTCGTTGGGGGCTACGCCGGGAGCGGCAAGAGCGAAACCGCCCGTGTCATCTCACGCTTGACAGGTGCGCCCGTCGTCGATAAGGACACGATCACTCGCGCCGTCGTTGAGGGCGCGCTGGAAGCCATGGGACGCCCGCCACACGACCGGGAATCAGAGACCTACCTTGAGCACGTGAGGCCGCGCGAGTACGAATGCCTGAACGCCACAGTGCTCGAAAATGCCGCGCTCGGAATCGGTGTCGTCGGCACCGCTCCCTACGTCGCAGAGTTTGGCGACCGGGCGTGGATCGATCGCAGCAGAGACCAACTGAGCGTCTACGGAATCGGCCTGACGCTCGTTTGGGTATCAACCGACGTGGAGACGATGCACACCTATCTCCGGCGGCGGGGCGCAGCGCGAGACACCGTGAAACTCGCCAACTGGTCCGACTATCTGAAAGAGCGGATCAACGTTGATTTCCGACCCGTCGATGAGCACGTGGTCATTCACAACTCTGCCGACAGTGAGCCCCTGCAAAGCCAGGTAACCCGAATGCTCTCGGAAGTGGCGGCGCGTTCGTGAGCGAAGTTGTAGGCGTCGTCATATACGGGCCGCCAGCGGCAGGCAAGGACACCGTCACACGCGCACTTTCCGCCCTATCTCCGGCCTACCGGCACTACCAGCGATTGAAGGTGGGTTCGGGGCGGCGCGAGGGATATCGCTTCACCGACGAAAAAGCGCTAGACCAGATGCGCGCTCGTGGGGAAGTCATCTGGGAGAACCGTGTATACGGTGCCGTCTACGCCATCGATGCACCATCAATCACAGACGCGTTGGCAGCGGGAACCCCCGTGGTTCACGTCGGACAGCCGGAAGCCGTGGCAGCGTTGGCCAGTGCGACGCCTCATGCAACATGGGTTGTCGTTGACCTGTGGTGCCCACGGGAAACGGCGGCCGAACGGCTTGCCGGCCGAGGCAGCACCGACACAGCCGAACGGCTCGCCGTATGGGACTCGACACCGCGACTAGCGAGCCCCGACGTCGCAATCGACACCGCCCTCATTGGTCCAGCGCAAGCCGCCCAGGCCATCGATGAGGCAGTTCGACGGGCCTAGCCGAGCAGGACACAAGATGGCCCCACCCGCCGCGCGGGTGGGGCCGTTTTCTATGCCTGAGGCGGAACGCCATGCATGCTGTGTTCATGCGCCACGCAACGATCCTGGTGGCGGTGCTCGCAACGGTCGCGATTGTGACCGGATGCAGCGCCCAGCCGCCCGCAACGACCGCTCCGACGCCCTCCGCCACTGCATCACCATCCCCAACGCCTGAGAGCAGCGAGCCAGCCGAGTTAGATCGGTGCAGCGAGTTCACGGCGAAAGCAGAGAAGCTCTTAGGATCGCGCGTGGTGAAGCGGGATGACCGCGCCCTCGCTGACGGCATTGAAGCGTGCTGGTGGCAGACCGATTACACCGGATACGTGGCAGCGCTTACGGGTCCCGCGCCGCTCGATTTCGTCGCTGTGCTCGATGACACCTATGACGAGCCAACAGCATGGCACCGTGAGACTGATTCACCAATGTGGGCGACAGGCCAGGGAATCGGGGGTCAGGCTTCCTGGACCTCAAAGGATGAAAGCGTTCAGACCGGCATAGTCGCCCGAGGAATCGACAATGACCGCCTAATGGACCTCATGAGTCTTGCGGCGGAGATAGCGCAGGCATAGCGCTCACACGAGGTATTCGCAGGCATCGACGTGGACGACCGTAAGCCAGGTGCCCCAGCCCGGATACTCGGCGGCGAACCAGCGCCAGGGGCCACTGACAGCCACGACCTCGCCCAGCACGGTCACCGTGCGACCGTTATAAGCCAGCGCTGTGCAACGCGTGGGGATCGGCCTGGGCAGCAGCCTTGACCGGCGCTCTCCCGTCTGGCGCTGTATGAGCCATCCTGACGCCTCGCTGCGGGCTTCCACCTCTTGCCGGTGTGCGGCCTGCATCGGGCTCAGTTCGTCGCTCCCACTGGCCTCCGTTCGCATGCTGAGAGCATCGCGCAATTCGAACAGGTGTAGCAACGCCATCGCCGAGGCCAGTGTTTATGCGGGTCCGGCATGTGCTACCTATCGCACTCGCCGCGACCAGCAGTTCCCGATGGAGCACGCCTTCGCAGGCCCCGGCAAGATCCGCGACCGGATGGGCTCGTTCGACGTCCGCGCCATCGCCGACGCCGACCCGGACGAGTTCGTGACGATGGCGACCACTCCCCCGGCGATCCACCGGTACGGCCGCTCGATGGCGGGCCGCGTGCTGGAGCTCGCCCACACCGTCGTCGACGAGTACGACGGCGACGCCGCCCGGATCTGGACCGCGCCCGGCGCCGACGGTGGCGCGCCGACGGGCCGCGAGGTGCTCCAGCGACTCAACGCGCTGCCGGGCTACGGGGAGCGCAAGGCCAAGATCTTCCTGGCGCTGCTCGGCAAGCAGCGCGGCGTCCAGCCGGAGGGCTGGCGCGAGGCGGCGGGCGAGTTCGGCGAGGACGGCTCGCGCCGCTCCATCGCGGACGTGACCAGCGCGGAGACGCTGCAGGAGGTCCGCACGTTCAAGAAGGCCCAGAAGGCGGCCGCCAAGGCCAAGGCCTGACGTAGCGCACCGCGGCCCGGGCGCACCCGGACCGCGGTGCGGCCGTCACAGGCTCTTGGCCTGAGCGATGTCCTCGCGCGTCCAGTCGGGGAGCAGGAAGTCGTAGAACTCGGTGACCTCCTCGGCGGGCGTGTCCGCCGGCGAGGTGCCCGTGAACCCGTCCTCGCACCCGGTGGCCGGTACCGGTGCCGGCATCTTCCAGACGCCGGCCACCACGAGCTGCGTGCCCACCTGCGGGAACCGGTCGAAGTCGCACCGCTCGCCGTAGGTCCCGCACTGGACGCGGCCGCCGTCGCCCAGGTCGGCGTAGGACGCCACCTGCTGTATCTCACCGCCCCGGCGCGCCTGGGCGAGCCCGGAATCGCAGTCGATCGATCCCCAGCTCCCGCCGGACGCCTCGCCGGAGGAAACGGTCCGCAGACCCGTCATCGACACATCGGCGAGGGCGAATGTCGCCTTCGCGCCCTCGCCGGGCTCGACCAGGCTGCCGTCGAGGCTCGTGTCCACGAACGACGAGGCACCCTTCGGCGACCGGAACACCGAGCCGAACAGGACCGCGCCGTCGAACGTCAAACCGTCGAGCCGCCCGCCGATCGCCGCCGCCGGCGCATAGAGGTTGACCGCCGAGACGTCCTCCAGCGACCCGCCGACCAGCAGCGCCCCCGTGAGGTTCGCGCCGTCCAGCCGCGCGCCGGTCAGGTCCGCCCCGGTGAAGTCCGCGCAGGTCTCCACGCGGTCCCTCGACCAGCCGCCCGCGTCAACGTCGAAGCTGACCGGACACCCGAGGTCGATCCCGGAGAGGTCGGCACCCCGCAGGTTCATGCCGCGGAACGGCTTCACGCCCTCCGGTGTGTCCCGGATGGTCTCGCGGATGAACTGCACGTTGGCCAGCACCTGGTCCCGCTCGGCGCGTTCGGCCTCGACCGTCTGCGTGAGGCGCTCCCGCTCGTCGTCGATCCAGGCCTGGTAGCCGGCCAGCAGCAGGCCGACCACGAGGCTGGACACGACGCCGATCGTCACGTCGATCAGCCATCGGCGGTCGGGTTTTTCCCGGGTCGGCGGGGTGTCAGAGGGTGGCTCGGCCGGCCCGGGCGAGGGCTCGGGCCGCGGCGGAGCATCCTCGAGAAGTGCGTTCATGTCGTGCGCGATCTCCAGTCAATTCGAACAAAGCGGACACAGCATGCCGAACGGACTGGGGCTCCGCAATGTAAGTCGGGCGGGCCTGGTGGCCCGCGCGATCCGCCACGAGGACGGCGCTTGACCGTCACTCGCGCGGGTGAAACACTGCGACAGATATCGTCGCAGTGTCACAGCCGGGAGGCGCAGCGTGGTCGACAGCAGCAGACGGCGGGACGCCCTGCTCGACGCCGCCGTCGGGCTGCTCCTGAGCCGGGGCTACGACAAGCTGACCATGGTCGACGTCGCCGAGGCCGCCGACCTGAGCCGCACGATCGTGTACCGGCACTTCGCCTCGAAGCGGGAGCTCACCGACGCGGTCGCGGCCCGCGCCCTGGCCGACTACGCCGTCCGCTGGCGCACGGGCCTGCGCGACGAGCCGAGGCCGGGCACGCCCGCGAGCATCTACCGCGCGGGGTTCCGCGTGGTGGCCCGCGACCCGCTGCTGACGGCCATCGCGACGCGGGACCGCGACGTCTTCGGCCGATACCTGCGCGACCCCGCGGCGACCATGCCCGGCCCGGCAGGGCCGGGGTTCCTCGGCGAGTTCCTCGCCCTGCAGCAGCGGGCGGGCGTGATCCGCGAGGGCGTCGACCTCGCGTCCGTCGCCGTCGTCCTGGAGTCGCTCACGGCCGCGATCATGACCGCGATCCAGGCGCACCAGGACCGGCCGGACGGCCCGTCGCCGGAGGCATTGATCGACACGGTCACCGAGATGATCGACCGGATGCTGACGCCGGACGAGCCCGACACCGAGGCCGCGCTGGCCCTTCTCGACGGCCTCCTCGACCGGCGATAGCTCGTCCCACCCACCTGCGAAGAAGGGCGACCATGCAGATCACGATCCTCACCGCCGGCTCGCGCGGCGACGTCGAGCCGCTGCTCGGCCTGGCGGTCGCGCTGCGCGACCAGGGGCACCACCCGACCGTGGTCGGCTCGCCGGACTTCGCGGAGCTGGCGGCGTCCTACGGCACCGAGTTCGAGCCGTTCGGCCCGGTGCTGCCCAGGTACGCGGACAACCCCGAGCTCGTCGAGCTGGTCGAGTCCGGCAACATGCTGCGGTTCATGGCCTACGGCGCCAAGACTCGTAAGCAGATGCTGCCGCAGATCATCGACGACATCTGGCGCGCCACGAAGCACAGCGAGGCCATGCTCTACAAGGGCCCGACGGCGCTGTACGGGTACAGCGTGGCGGAGAAGCTCGGCATCCCCTGCGCCGACCTGCAGTTCTTCCCGGTGACGCCCACCCGCGAGTTCCCGACGTTCTTCCTGGGCGACGGCCGCAGCCGCGGCGCCCTCGTGGACCGGGCGGGCTGGTGGGGCACGGACCAGATGATCTGGCGCACCATGCAGCAGCCCGGGGTCAACCGGCAGCGGCGCGAGGTGCTCGGCCTGCCGCCGCTGCGCACCAACGCACGCGTGCTCCAGGACCGGCAGGGCATGCCGCTGTACTACGCGTACAGCCCGCTCGTGCTGCCCCGCCCGGCCGACTGGCACCCCCGCATCCAGGTCACCGGCTACCTGCCCACCAGCTCCCCGGCCGGCTGGGAGCCGCCCGCGGAGCTCGTCCGGTTCCTGGACGCGGGCGACCCGCCGGTCTCGTTCGGCCTCGGCAGCGTGCCGACGGCGCAGCCCGGCAGGCTGGTCGACGCGTTCCTGGAGGCCCTCGACCGCACCGGGCGCCGCGGCATCCTGATCGGCGGCTGGGCCGAGCTCGGCCGGGACCGCGAGCTCCCCGACCACGTGCTGCGCCTCGACTCCGCGCCGTACGACTGGCTGTTCCCGCGCCTCGCGGCGGCGATCCACCACGGCGGCGCCGGCACGACGGCGGCCGGCCTGCGCGCCGGCATCCCCACGATCCTGACGCCGGTGGCCGTCGACCAGTTCAGCTGGGGCCGCCGGGTGGCCGCACTCGGCGTCGGGCCGGAGCCCGTCCCCGTCAAGGTGCTCGACGCCGACCGCCTCACCGCCGCCCTGACCCGGGCGACGTCCGACGACGCGATGCGCGAGCGGGCCGCCCGCCTGGGCGAACGCCTGCGCCAGGAGGACGGCATCGGCCGGACGGCGGAGCTGTTCACCGACTATCTGCGCACGGCCAAGGCCCCGGCGGCCCGCTGAACCCGGCTACCGGACCCGCTGCCGCGCGAACGCCTCGACGGCGAAGGCCTCGACGGCGTTGACGACCGCCGCGAACCGGGGAGACCAGTACAGGTCGAACCCGTGGTGGGCGCCCGGGAGCTCCGCGTAGACGACCAGGTTCCGGGAGTCAGCGCGCAGCCGCTCGGCGAACCGGCGGGCGTCGGCGACGGGCACGAGCGAGTCGTGGGTGCCGTGCACCACCATGACCGGCGGGGCGTCGGCCCGGACGTTCTCGGTCGGCGACGTCTCGGGACGGTCGTCGAAGTAGCGCCCGAGGTAGCCGCCTAGGGCGACGACGGCGCTCACCGAGGTGTCGGCGTCCTCGAAGCCGGGCCGGTAGGCCGGGTCGCCGTCGGTGAACGCGGCCATCGCCGACATGTGCGCGCCGGCCGAGGAGCCGGACAGGACGATCCGCTCGGGATCGGCGCCCCACTCCGCGGCGTGCTCGCGGACCCAGGCGACCAGCCGCTTGGCATCCACGACGTGGTCCTCGAAGCCCGCGGCGGGGCGCAGCCTGTAGTTCGCGCTGATGCAGATCCAGCCCCGCCCGGCGAGGTGGTGCAGCATCGGCAGAGCCTGGGAGCTCTTGTGCCCGGTGGTGTAGTAGCCGCCGTGGAAGTGGATCAGCACGGGCGCGCCGGCGACCGTCCCGCGGCGGCGGTACAGGTCCATGCGGTTACGCTTGCCGGCGGGACCGTAGGAGAGGTCCGCGACCCGCTCGACGCCGCGCGGACGTACGGCGAAAGGGAAGCCGAGGACCCGCCAGAGCGGCATCCGGCCCGAGACCGCGATCGGCCTCATCGCCCGGCGAAGGACCGACAGCGCCGTGACCCCGCGCCAGATCTGCAGACCCAGGCAGGCAGCCGCGACGATCGCGGCGCCGATCGCGACGGGCGAGGCGAGGTCGCCCTCGGCGAGCGCCAGCGCCGTGCTGGCCCCGAGCGCGAGCGCCGCGAGCACCGGCAGCTCGTTGATCGACATGGTGACGAAGAAGACCGACGTGCCCAGCGACATCGGCACGCGCGGCAGGCGCAGCACCGGGAACGCGAGGACGGCGAGGCCGATGAGATAACCGACGGGGATGCTCATGGCGCTCAGCCTTCCGGGCGCGGAGACCGGACACATCGGTCGGCGGGCCACGAGCTGCCCTGCCGCGGGACGGGGTACCCCCTACTTCGGTCGGTCGCCCGCAGCGGCACGGCGCGTTACAGTTAGAGCAGATATTTCAGTTGGAGCAGATAGGAGTCGGGTGATGAGTGACGTTCTCGCACGTGACACAGCAGCCTTGCACCACGCCTTGGAACAGAGCGGAGACGAGGTCAGCGTGCACGTCTCACGATCGACCGCCGAGCTTCTGGCTCAGCTCATCGACGCACGCGCCCAAGGTCGCCTCGTGATCACGCAGACCGAGGACGAGGTCACCCCGGCCCAGGCCGCGACGATGCTGGGAATTTCCCGGCCCCAGGTCCGGCGACTCATGGATCAGCGCGTGCTCGAGTTCCGGAAGGTCGGAACCCACCACCGCATCCCGATCGCTTCGGTCGAGGCGTTCCGCGCCGTGGAGCACTCGCGCCGCGCCTCAGCCCTCGCCGAGCTGGCCGACCTCCAGAACGAATTGGGCCTGACCGAGTGAACCGCTACGGGCTGGCAGCCCGACCTGTCCGGATCGTACTGACCGACGCGAACGTCCTCTATTCGCGGGTCCTTCGTGACTACCTGCTGTGCGCGGCCGACCTGGGACCCATCTCCGTCGCCTGGAGCCCGGAGATCCTGGGCGAGATGGCTGAGCACCTTCAGGCCAACATCTCATCGTTCACGGAGGAGTCTGGCCGCCGACTCGTCAAGGCGATGAACAACGCCTTTCCCTACGCACAGGTCACCATCACCGCCGCTGACCGGGCCAAGGTCGCCGAGCTCGACCTGCCCGACGAGGATGATCGACACGTCCTGGCGGCCACGGCCGAGGCCCAGGTGCTGTGCACCAGCAATCTCAAGGACTTTCCAAGGCACGCAGTCGCCGAGTTCGGCGTGAACGTCATGCATCCTGACCTGCTCTTGTCCTGGCTCGTCCGGGACCGGCCCGAGGAGATGCGCATAGTTCACGACACCGCGGTCGAGCGCCTGCCCGGAGCAACGGACTCGTCGACCGTTGACGCACTGCGGCGCGCCGGGGCACCCACCACCGCCCAGCTCATGGATCGGCTCCTTAGGGCTGCCGACTGATCGCGCAGGCGGTCCGGATCACCGGCGGCGGTACGCCGTGGCCAGCACCGAGACCGTCACCTCGGTCGGCAGCGCTCCCTCGTCGTCGTGCAGCTCGGCCTCGGTGACGTGACGGGCGCTCGGCGTCATGAGCACGAGGTCGACCGCCTCCTGACGGGTCAGCGGCGTCGTGTACTCGACGGTCCGCGTGTGCGCGACCTCGAAATACGGGTCCAGGGCCTGGTGCAGGCGCTCCTCCTTGTCCGGGTCGACGGTCACCATCTGCGCGACCTGGCGCCGCAGCTCGGCCAGGTGCCCGCCGAAGGGCCGGACGACGACCAGCACGCCGCCGGGGCGCAGGACCCGGTGGAACTCGGCCGGGTTGCGCGGAGCGAACACGTCCAGCACCACGTCCACCTGCTCCGACCCGATCGGGAACGGCCGGAAGACGTCCCAGGTCGCGGCGGCGGCTCGCTCGTGCGCCTTGGCCGCCGTCCGCAGGGCGTGCGCGGAGGTGTCCAGCCCGAGCCCGACGGCGCCGGGGATCGCGTCCAGCACCCCGGCGAGGTAGTAGCCGGTCCCGCAGCCGACGTCGACCACCGTGCCCACCACCCCGGCCGTCGCGGCGAGGTCGGCGACGGCGTCCCGCACGGGCGCGTACCGGCCCGCCGCCAGGAAGTCCCGGCGGGCCCGGGCCATCGGGCCGTCGTCCCCGCTGGTCGCCTTCGTGCCGGTCAGCAGGCTCACGTACCCGTGGCGGGCGATGTCGAAGCTGTGCCGGCTGGGGCAGCGCAGGGCTCCCGGCGCGGGCACGAGCTCCGCGCCGCACGAGGGGCAGCGCAGCAGCGGGAGGACCGGGTCGAGGGCGGCGGGGACGGAAACGGGCACGTGCGGACTCCTGGCAGCGGTGAAGAGGGAGGCGGGGGGGGCTAGTCGCGCTCGTCCGGGACCGGGTTCGCCGCCCGGCCCTCGGTCGACAGGAGCAGCACGACGGCGTCGGCCCGCAGGCCGATCGCCTGGCGCCACCCCGGCTGCCCCAGCACGAGGCGGGCCGCGGCGAGGGTCGCGGCGCCGCACGGTCCGGCGTCAACCCCGGAGCGGGCCAGGTCGTCGACGGCGGCGGCCGCCTGGTCGTCGGAGACGGTGACCGCGCCGTCGAGCCCGTCGCGCAGGACGGGCCAGGCGAGGGCCGACACGGTGCCGCAGCAGAGGCCGGTCATGATCGTGTCGCCCACCGGCGCGGTGACGGACCGGCCCGCGCGCAGCGACGCGACCAGCCCCGCGGCGCGGTCGGGCTCGACGGCGAGCAGCGTGCTGCCGTCGGCCCCCGCGGTGCGGTAGTGGCTCACCACGGCCTGCGCGAACGAGCCGACGCCCACCGGGATCACCACCAGGTCGGGCAGGGCGACGCCGAGCGCCGCGAGCTGCCGGTCCGCCTCGAGGCACAGCGTCGAGTAGCCGTCGACGATCCACTGCGGGATGTCCGTGTACCCGTCCCAGGAGGTGTCCTGCACGAGCACCGCCGTCGGGTCGGCGGCGGCGTCGGCCGCGGCGCGGGCCACGACGTCGTCGTAGTCCCCCTCGGACTCGACGGTCCGGGCGCCCTCGGCCGCGATGGCCTTCTTGGCGGCCTCGGTGATGCCGGGCGGGTAGTAGATGGTCGCGTCCGCACCGACCAGCGCCGCGACGTGCGCGACGGCGCGGCCGTGGTTGCCGTCGGTCGCGGCGTAGAGGCGGACGGCGGTACCGCGCACGGCCTCCCGGACCGCGTCCAGCGTGATCGCGGCCAGGCCGAACC
This sequence comes from Promicromonospora sp. NPDC057488, assembly GCF_042802395.1. Taxonomy (NCBI): domain Bacteria; kingdom Bacillati; phylum Actinomycetota; class Actinomycetes; order Micrococcales; family Promicromonosporaceae; genus Promicromonospora; species Promicromonospora sp. NPDC057488. Next base: position 5,285 of record NZ_JBHVEG010000060.1, on the reverse strand, counting down.
GCTCCCCCAGGGCGCGCGCGATCGCGTACGACGCGCCGAGCACCTTGAACGCCGGCAGCCCGAGCCGGCTCGACTCCTCCTTGACGAGCACCCGCCCGACGCCGAGCTCCGTGGCGAGGCGCGGCACGTCCCGCAGCGGTGTGGGCGCGTATCCGGGCAGGGTGCGGTGGAAGTCGATGGCGGGCACGTTGACGATTGTCCCCGACACCCCGCCCGGCGCCCGACCGGTCAGAGGAGCCCGACCGCCGCGAGCGCCGTCGCGACGACGCCCGCGAGGGTGCGCACGTGGTTCCAGGAGGTCCACGGCTGCCGGTAGGCCCGCCACTCCGCAGCCTTGTCGTGGGCCGCGAGGAGGCGGTTGTTGAGCGGTACGTTCAGCGCCATGGTCACGCCGAAGGTGCCGACCAGGTAGACCGCCGCGGCGGCGAGGATCCAGCCTCCGCCGGCGCGTTCGTCCACCAGGCCCCAGATGCCGGTGACCCCCGGGACGAGCAGCGCGCCGAAGAAGATGCTCATGAAGGCGGGCAGCGGGGCGGTCTCGTTGATGCCGTTCATCGCCTCGCCCGCGGCCTCGTCCGACGCACGGGCGAGGCCGCTCATGACGAACGACGAGAACCCGAAGAAGACGCCCGCGGACAGGCCCAGCAGCACCACCGATGCGACGGCGAAGATCGTCCAGACCATGCGAGCCTCCAGGTCAGCGCAGCGGCGCGGCGTACCACAGCCACTCTTCCACGAAGGGGCCCGCGAGTTCCAGGACTACGCCGACAGGTGAACCGGGACGCCCGGGCGCCTGTGACACTCGGATAACAGATCGGGCACACCGGACACGTTTCGCCCACGGAGTGTCGGTGTGCCGTGGAACACTTCGGCTCATGCTCGAACTTGCCACCGGAAGCGGGCTCGCCTTGTCGGCGGGCCTCAACGCATGGATCCCGCTCATCTTTCTCGGCGTGCTCTCGCGCTTCACCGACCTGGTGGAGCTGCCGGCCACGTGGGCGTGGCTGGAGAACGGCTGGGTGATGGCGATCCTGGTAGTGCTCCTGGTGCTCGAGTTCGCGGCGGACAAGATCCCGGTGCTCGACTCGATCAACGACGTGGTGCAGACCGTGATCCGGCCCACCGCCGGTGGTATCGCGTTCGGCGCGGGCTCGATGTCGGAGACGGCGACCGTCACGGACCCGGGCGCGTTCGTGCAGTCCGGGCAGTGGATCCCGATCGTCGCGGGCGTGGTGCTTGCCCTCGGCACCCACGCGGCGAAGGCGGGCGGCCGCGTGGTCGCCAACACGGTTTCGGGTGGCACGGCGGCCCCCGTGGTCAGCGCGGCGGAGGACGCGACCAGCATCGGCGTCTCGTTCCTCGCGGTCCTGGCGCCGCTCGCGATCATCCCCGTGATGATCCTGTTCGTGGTCGGTGTGATCATGCTGATCCGGAGCCTGGTGAAGCACCGGCGCGCCCGGGCGGCGGGGCAAGGCGGCGGGGATGCCTACTACGTCTGAGGTCGAGGGACTCCAGCGTGCCCGGCTCACCTCCGTGGGCCTGGGCGCGCTGCCCGCGACGGGTGACGACGACGGCGCCGGTGCGGGCGTCAGCGGCGTGCCCGGCGTCGTCGCCCGGCTCGGTGCCGTGCAGTCGCAGGAGCTGCACTCGTCGGCCTGGGGCGTCGGGCAGCGCCTGGCCGCGCCGGCCACGCTCGAGGAGGTGCAGGCGGCGCTGGCCGACGGTTCGGTCCTGCGCACGCACATCCTGCGGCCCACCTGGCACTACGTGGTCCCCGAGGACCTGGCGCCGCTGATGACGGCCACCGCGCCCCGGATCCGCCGGGCGATGGCCTCGACGGAGCGCTCCTACGGCTTCGACCACTCGGCGCTCGCCCGCCGGCAGGGCGTCGTCGCCGCCGCGCTGACGGACGGCCCGCTGACCCGCAAGGAGATCGGCGTCGCGCTCGCCGAGGACGAGGGCGCGCCGCTGGACGCCTGGCACCTGGGCCAGCTCATGATGCACGCGGAGCTCGACCTGATCGTGGCGAGCGGTCCGATGCGGGGCAAGCAGGCCACCTACCGGCTGCTGCCGGAGCAGAGCTCGTGGGACGAGGACGCCGCCCGCGTCCACCTGGCCCGCGCGTACGTGCGGGGGCACGGTCCGTGCCGCGCCGAGGACGTGGCGTGGTGGGGCACCCTGACCAAGACCGCGGCCCGGGCAGCCGTGGCCGACGCCGGGCTCACCCCGCACGAGATCGCGGGCCTGACGCTCTGGACCGACGGCGACCTGCCCGACCCGGCCCCGGCGGGTACCGCGCGCCTGCTGTCGGTCTACGACGAGTTCTTCTGCCACGACTTCAAGAGCTGGCCGTCCCTGACCCGCGACGGCATGCCGAGCCGGTGGCTGTACACCGGCCTCGTCGTGGTGGACGGGATGATCGCCGGCGGGTGGTCGCGGGTGCTCAAGGCCCAGACCGTGGAGATCACCGTCGAGCTCATGGACCAGCCGTCGGCCACGGTGTGGTCGGCGCTGGAGGCCGAGGCCGGGCGGTACGGCGCGTTCTGCGGCCTCGAGCCCGCGCTGGCCCGCGGCCCGGTGGGCAAGGGCACCATCGGCTGATCCGCCGACGAGCAGCGCGCGGCCCGGCGCGCCGGGGTGGCGTCGTCCGCGCCCGGGTGGGCAGACTCCGCACATGACTCGTATCGCCGTCGAAGGTCAGGCCAAGCGCACCCACCCCGCCGAGCGCGGGACCGTCAACCTGCACGTCGCGTTCTCGGGCACCCTCCGCAACGACGTGGTGGAGCAGGTTGCCCGTACCCACACGATCCTCGTGGACCAGGCCAAGGCGCACGTCGAGTCGGGCGCAGCGGAGAAGTGGGACTCCGCCTCCGTGCACTCGTACGTCTACGACGACCGGGTCAAGAGCTCCGGCTCGGGCGGCAAGCAGCGCATCCGGCGGTTCCGGGCCTCGGCGCGGCTGTCGGTCACGTTCAGCGACTTCGAGGTCCTGTCCACGTGGCTCGCCGACATCATGGACGTCGAGGGCGTCGAGATCGACTGGCTGAGCTGGACCCTGACCGACGAGACCCGCAAGGCGCTCCAGGCCGAGGCCCGCGTCGAGGCCGCCGAGGAGACCGTGGTGCGGGCCCAGTCCTACGCCGACGCGCTGGGCCTGGGCCCGGTGTCCCCCGTCGCCATCTACGAGGCGGGGCTGCGGGGCGGCAACGACGGCGGCAACACCCCGATGTACGCCATGCGGGCCGGCGCCATGGCAGCGCCCGGCGGCGGCGCCCAGGTGGAGCTGCAGCCCCGGGACATCGACGTCGAGATCACCGTGTCCGCCGACTACGAGACCGGGCCCGTCGTCGAGGCCTGAGCCAGCACCCCGGCGGAGCGCAGCCGGTCCAGCACCAGGTCGTGGGGCACGGCGTCCGCCGTGCCGCGGTGCCCCACGGTCGTGGTCGCCATGAACAGCGAGTTGAGCAAGGCCTCCTCCGTCGCGTCCATCGTCGCCGCGAAGAGAGGGTCCAGGTCGGCGTCGGCCACGCTGCCCGACGGCGGAGCCCCCGGCGTGGCGTCACCCGGCGTGCCGAACGCAAGGGCGTAGTCGCCGCTGCCGCCCGTGAAGTCGGAGCCCACCCGCCCCATCGCGAACACGGCCCGGCGCGCGACCCGGCCGAGCTGGCGCGCGTCGAGCGGCGCGTCGGTGGCCACGACGATCATGCAGGAGTTGCCCTCGGGCTGACGGGCGACGTCCGCCGGCGCACCGGCGGCGCCGACCTGGCCGACGACGGCGTCGCCCGGCCGGATCGGGACGCCGCGCACGGTGAGCGTGCCCGAGAAGTTGGACTGCACCAGCACGCCCACCGTCCGGCCGCCGGCCACCCGGGACGACGTGCCGATGCCGCCCTTGAACCCGAGCGCCATGGTGCCCGTCCCGGCGCCGACGCAGCCCTCGCCCGGCAGGCCGGGAGCAGCGCCGTCGAGGGCGGCCAGCACGTGCGCCTCGGTGACGGGCCGGGCGCGGATGTCGCTGAGCCGGCCGTCGTTGGTCTCGCCCACCACCGGGTTGAGCGTGCGCGTCTCCTGGTGCCCCGGGCCGGCGAGCACGTGCGTGACCAGGGCGTCCGCGGCACGGAAGGCGCTCAGCGTGGCCGTCAGGAGGATCGGCGTCTCGATCTCGCCCAGCTCGGCCACCTGGGTGGCGCCGACCAGCTTGCCGAACCCGTTCCCGACGAACAGCCCGCAGGGCAGGCTGCGCCGGCCGGCGCCCAGCGCGTCGGGGACGATCGCGGTCACCCCGGTATGGAGGCGGGGCGGGTCCACGATGGTCGTGTGCCCCACCCGCACGCCGGGCACGTCGGTGATCGCGTTCAGGGGCCCGGTCGCGAGCGACCCGACGACGATCCCGAGCTCACGCACGCGCCGGGGCTGCTGGTTGTCCGTCATGGGACCAGCATGCGCGATCGACTCACCCGACCTTGAGCTGCGAGTCCTGCCTCGTCCGGCTCCTGAGACACATCTCGGCCAGTCGTCAGCCCTCGTGACTCGCCAAAAAGCCTGCGCACACCCTCGTCGAAGGCTTCCACTCCGCCTGCAGTCTCGACCGCCAGCTCGCGATGCCCGGTATCCCGCCAGCGCATGGAACCGCCCATCAGCCCTCCCCTGTCGCCCGACGAGGAAAGACTCGCAGCCACCGCATGGCCTCGCAGCACGTACCGACGTTCGTTGCGTATGCGCAACGAACGGACCCTCCGGCACCCGCGGCGCGACAGAATGGCGGCGTGCGCCTCGATGCCGATGTCTGCCGCTCGCGGTTCGCCGTAGCCCGGCACGCCTACCTCGCCACGGCCGACGGCGACGGCGTGCCACAGCTCGTGCCGGTCACGTTCGCGCTGGTCAGTGCCGTCGGCGGCACGGCTGCGGGCGCACCGGCCGACGAGATCGTCGTCGCCGTCGACCACAAGCCGAAGACCACGCGGGACCTGAAGCGGCTGCGGAACATCGCGGCGAACCCGCGCGTCGCCGTCCTCACGGACCGGTACGACGACGACTGGACCCGGCTGTGGTGGGTGCGGGCGGACGGCGTCGCCGCCGTCGAGCACGACGGCGAGCCGCGCGAGGCGGCGCTGGACGCACTGGCCGCGCGGTACCCGCAGTACCGCGAGCGCCGGCCGGACGGCCCGGTGATCCGGGTCCGGGTGAACCGGTGGTGGGGGGGGGGGGCCCGCGAGCCGCGGGGCCCCCCCCGCCCCGCCCCAACGGGGTGGAAGTTTAGTCGCGCAGTCACCCGGCGCTTAATA
>NZ_JBHVEG010000059.1:0-33968 GCF_042802395.1 Promicromonospora sp. NPDC057488 | reverse complement strand
CCCGGCCAGCGGGCCGGGCGCCGCCTTCTCCAGCGGTTCGACTAGTACGACGCCGCCGCGGCCTTCCGCTGCGGCCACAGCGCGATGGCCAGCCCGGCCAGGACGCTCAGGGCGTGCAGCCCGTTGTCGGCCGCGTTGATGTTCAGGAAGTTGATGTCCGGGTTGCCCACGGCGAACAGGCCGTAGACGAAGGTGGCGCCGTACCCGGCCACGAGCAGCCAGCCGAACGTGCGCGCCCGGCCGAGCGTGGACGACAGGCTGATGCCGACGATCCCGATCAGCAGGTGCACGATGTTGTGCAGCGGGTTGATGGCGAACCCGAGCAGCGTCTGGCTGTGATCGTGCTCGGCGAACCCGCTGAACCCGGTCACGAGGAACCCCGCGGCTCCGACGAGCAGGTAGACCGCGCCGATGATGAGGGCGAGCCACTGGGACACCCCGCGCGTACGCGTCGGGGAGATGGACTGGGTCATGGCATTTCTCCGTTCTGTTCGGCGTCTGCCTCACAGACGGTTCGGAGCGGCGTCATGTCCGGATGGGTCCGGTTTCGGGAGGGCGCGCCCGGCTCCCGTGGCGAGTCCCGCACGCCCGGGTGAAGGTGATCGAGCACGTTCACCGACCGAAGGAGAGACGTCATGGGCATCGACGACAAGCTCAAGAACGCCGCCGAGGACGCCGCCGGCAAGGCCAAGGAGGCGGCCGGAAAGGTCACCGACAACGAGTCGCTGGAGGCCGAGGGCCAGGCCGACCAGGCCAAGGCGTCGCTCAAGAAGGCCGGCGAGAACGTCAAGGACGCCTTCAAGAACGAGGACTGAGTCCGCTCAGACGTCCTCGACGAGCCCCGCCTCGTACGCGAGGATCGCCGCCTGCACCCGGTTGCGCACCCCGAGCCGCGTCAGGATCGCGCTCACGTGCGCCTTGACCGTTCCCTCGGACAGGTGCAGGCGTGCCGCGACGGCCTGGTTGGCCAGTCCCTGGCCGACCAGGCCGAGCACCTCGGTCTCCCGCGGGGTCAGCACGCTCACCCGTTCGCCCGCCGTGCGCCGCCGGGCGGGTCGCCCCGTGCGGAACCGCGTGATCATCCGGTGCGCGATGCGCGGGGACAGGTACGCCGCTCCCCCGGCCACCGCGCGCACGGCGATGATCAGCTCGCGCGGGTCGGCGGCCTTCAGCAGGAACCCGACCGCGCCCTCGTCCATCGCGCGCGTCACGTAGTCGTCCTCGTCGAACGTGGTCAGCACCACCACCGCGACCTCCGGGACGGCCCGCCGGAGCTCGGCGGCCGCGTCGAGCCCGTCCATCGTGGGCATCCGGATGTCCAGCAGCACGACGTCGGGGCGGTGCAGCCGGGCGAGCTCGACAGCCTGGGCGCCGTCCCCGGCCTCGGCGACGACCTCGATCTCGGGGTCGGAGCCGAGGATCGCCGCGACGCCGACCCGCAGCATGGCGTCGTCGTCGGCCAGCAGGACCCTGATCACGGCTCCTCCCCCGCCGGGATGCGGGCGCGCACGGCGAAGCCGGCGCCCGTGGGGCCCGCGGCGAAGGTGCCGCCCACGACGCGCACACGCTCGGCGAGGCCGAGCAGGCCGGTGCCGCGGCTCGCCGGGCCCGTCTCGTGCACGCCCCCGGCGCTCGTCACCTCGACCCGGAGCCCACCCTCGTCCCGGCGCACGCGCACGGTCACCGGCGCGCCCGGCGCGTGCCGGGCCGCGTTGGTCAGGGCCTCCTGCACCACGCGGTGCGCGGCCTGCTCGGCCAGGCTCCCGGCCGTGCCCGGCACCGCCGCCGACACCGCGTCCGACGTCGTCTCCGGCCCGTCCTCCAGCCGCACGTCCAGCCCGGCCGACGCCGCCCGCGCCACGAGCGCGGCGATCGTCTCGTCCGGCGGCGCGAGCGGGCCGACGCCGTCCGCGCCGTCGCGGAGCGCGCCCAGCACGGCGCGCAGCCGGTCGGTGGCCTCCACGGCGGTCTCGCGGATCCCGGCGACCGCCGCGCGGTCCCCGGCGCGATCGGCGGAGGCCAGCCCCGGCGACACCTCCAGGGCGCCGGCACGCACCGCGATGAGCGCGAGGTCGTGGCCCACGAGGTCGTGCAGCTCGGTGGCGATGCGGGCCCGCTCCTCGGCGCGGGCGCTCCGGGCGACCAGCTCGCGCTCGCGCTCCAGCCGCGCCGCCCGTTCGACCGCGAGCCGGGCGAGCTCGGCCTGCTGCCGGCGGTTGCGGCCCGCCAGCCAGGGCGCGACGACGAAGACGGCCAGCAGCATCGCGCCCGTGGCGGCCGTGCCGAGGTCCACCGCCGCGAGGGCCGCCGTCACCACCGCCGCCCCGGCCAGCACCCACCGCGCGCCGCGCGCCCGCCGGTGCCGGCCGTGCAGGTACGCGAGCGGCGCGAGCAGGGGAAAGACGAGCTGCCGCCAGAGCGGGAGGTCGTCGGCCCCGATGCTGTTCAGCAGCGCCAGCAGGGCCAGGGCCGCGAGGCCGGCGCCGCCGGCCACGTCGGCGCGGTCCGGGCGGCGGTCGGTCACGTCGGCGACCCTACCGGGCGGCGGCGGGCCAGGTGCCCGAGCCGCGCCCCCAGCACGCCGATCCCCGCCAGCGCCGCGACCAGGAGCGTCAGCACCACCGGCAGCGCGAAGTAGGCCAGCGAGGACCACGGAAACGTGCGGCCGCCGGTGAGGAACGAGGCGAGCGCCGGCAGGAACGTGAGCACCAGGGCGGGCAGCACGAGCCAGGCCAGCCGGAGACCGGTGCGCCACCCCGCCCACCCCGCCCGGCGGGCGGCCCAGCGCGGCGCGCGGCGGACGCCCACGACGCCGAGCGCGGCGGAGGCGAGCAGCAGGGCGCCGAGCACCAGGTCGGCGGTGCGCGTGCCGTCGGCGGCGTCGGGGGTCTCGCCGCGGGTCAGCGCGACGAGCCCGTCCAGGGCGGTGCGGGTGACGTCGGTGAGGCCGGCGCCGTTGGTCATGACGGCGATGCCGTACCCGGTGCTCGGGTCGATCCACTCGACGGCGCGGTAGGTCATGACGAAGCCAGAGTGCCAGGCGGTGCCGTCGTCCTCGGTGTGCCAGCCCAGGCCGTACGCGCCGGCCGCGGACGGCGTGTGGGCGGCGTCGAGCGTGGCGGGCGCCACGAGCCGGGGGCCGTTCCCGGTCTGGGCGATCAGCCAGCGCCCCAGGTCGGCGGCAGTGGTGATGACGCCGGCGCTGCCGGTGTCGTCGAACCATGCTGGCTCCTGGCGCGGCAGCCACACGCCGAACAGCGAGCTGTAGCCGTCGGCCGGCCGGACGACGTCGTCGCGGGTGGCGGTGCCGGACATGCCGAGCGGCTCGAGCACCCGCTCGGCCAGGACGTCGCCGAACGTCTGCCCCGAGGCCACCTCGACGAGCCGGGCGGCGACGTCGAAGTTCACGTTGCAGTAGTGGTAGGCGGTGCCCGGGTCGGTGGCCAGGGCATCGTCGTGCAGGCGGGCGACGTAGTCGGTGCGGGACGTGGCCTCGGCGAGGTCGGCGACGTCGACCGTGGTGTCCGAGAACCCGGAGGTCTGGTCGAGGAGCTGCCGGACGGTGATCTCGTCGACGCGCGGGTCGGCCAGCTCCAGCTCGGGGAGCTGGCGGGTGAGCGGGGCGTCGAGGTCGATCGCGCCGTCCTCGGCCAGGACCAGCACGGCCATGGCGGTGAACGACTTGCTGACGGACGCGATCCGCATCGGGGTCTGGGCGGTGACCGGGGCGCCGGTGGAGTCGTGCCCGTACCCCGCGGCGTGGACCACCCGGTCGCCGTGCGTCACCACGGCGGACAGGCCGGGCACCCCCGAGGCCTCGCGGAGGTCGGCAAGGTAGGCGTCGATCGCCTCGGGGGTGGGCTCGCCCGTCGCCGCGGCGGCGGGGCCGGCGCCCGCCGCCGCGAGCCCGAGCGCGAGCAGCACGGCGGCGAGATGCCTGGTCAGGGGTGTTTTTTCCATGTGCCGCACGCTATGGACCGGCGCGGCCCCGGCACATCGGTCAGGTTGCCGGAGCACCCCTGACGAAAGTCATAGCCCGGCCAGCGTCGCGCGCGCCCCCACCCGGTGCAGGGAGTCGAGCGCGTCGAGGTACGGCTCGACGAAGCGCGGCTCCTGGACGAGCGACCCGAACAGCGCAGGGGCGCGCAGGAACGCCAGGCGGTCGGCGCGCTGGGACCGGGCGAGCGGGACCAGCCGGTCGGCGAGCCGGTCCACCACCTCGATCGGCTCTCCCCGCTCGTCGACCCCCTCGGCGTAGCGCGCCCAGCTCGCTACGACCGCCGCCGAGAGCGTGACCTCCCCGCCCGTGCGGAGCTGCTCGCGCACCAGGGGCACGAGGAACTTGGGGATGCGGTCCGACGTCTCGGCGCCGAGCCGGGCGAGGGTGTCGCGGACGGCGGGGTTGCCGAACCGCTCGATCAGCGTCGCCTTGTACTCCTCCAGGTCGACGCCGGGCACCGGCGCCAGGGTCGGCGTCGCCTCGCGGTCCATGAACCCGCGCACGAACCGCGCGAGGTCCGGGTCGGCCATCGCCTCGTGCGCGTACTCGTATCCCGCCAGGCGGCCGAAGTACGCCATGGCCTGGTGGCTGGCGTTCAGCAGCCGGAGCTTCATCAGCTCGTACGGCTCGACGTCGGCCACGAGCTGCACGCCCGCGTCCTCCAGCGGCGGCCGGCCGAGCGGGAACCGGTCCTCCAGCACCCACTGGAAGAACGGCTCGGCCACCACGGGCCAGCGGTCCTGGACGCCGAACCGCTCGGCCACGAGGGCCCGGTCCGCCTCGGTGGTGACGGGCGTGATGCGGTCGACCATCGAGCTGGGGAACGCGACGGCGTCGTGCACCCAGCGACCCAGCTCCGGGTCGCGCAGCCCGGCGAAGGCCGCGAAGACGGCACGCGCCATCTCGCCGTTGCCCTGCACGTTGTCGCAGGACATCACGGTGAACGGCGGCAGGCCGCGGGCCCGCCGTCGGGCCAGGGCCTCGACCACGTAGCCGAACACGGTGGCCGGGACGGCCCCGGGCCGGGCGTCGGCGACGACGTCGGGCGCGCTCGCGTCGAACGCGCCGGTGACCTGGTCGAAGTTGTAGCCGCCCTCGGTGATGGTGAGCGACACGATGCGGGTGTCCGGGTGCGCCATGCGCTCCAGCACGGCCTCCGGGTCGTCCGGTGCGAACAGGTACTCGACGATGCTGCCGACCACCCGGGCGTCGAGGTCGCCGTCGGCGTGCTTGGTCACCAGCGTGTACAGGCCGTCCTGGGGCAGCAGGGCGTCGCGCATCGCGGCGTCGCCGGGCAGCAGGCCCACGCCGCAGATGCCCCAGTCTCGGGCCTCGCCGCGGCGCAGCAGCTCGTCGACCGCGAGCGCCTGGTGCGCCCGGTGGAACCCGCCGACGCCGAGGTGCACGATGCCGACGCGGATGCCGGTGCGGTCGTACGGCGGGGCGGCGAGGTCGAGCATCGTCACTTGATCGCTCCCATCGCGAGGCCGCGGACGAGCTGCTTCTGCGCGATCCAGCCGGCGAGCACCACGGGCACGATCGCGACGGTGGCGGCGGCGGACAGGACGGCGAGGAACTGGCCGCGGCCGTCCACGAAGCTGGTCAGGAACGGCGGGGTGGGCCGGGCCACCTGGGCGGTCAGCAGGTTGGCGAGGAAGAACTCGTTCCACGCGAAGATGAAGCAGATCAGGCCGGCCGCGGCGACGCCGGGCAGCACGATGGGCAGCACGACGCGGAAGATCTCGGTGCCGAGGCGGGCGCCGTCGAGCTGGGCGGCCTCGATGACCTCGCGCGGCACCTCGGCGAGGAACGAGCGCATCATCCAGACGGCGATGGGCAGGTTGACGCCCACGTAGAGGATGGTGAGCCAGGTGATGTTGTCGAGCCCGCCCACGGACTGCAGCAGCAGGTAGACCGGGATGATCGAGGCCGCGACGGGCATGAAGCGGGTCGAGATGAAGAAGAACAGGGCGTCGCGCACGTTGGTCACGGGCCGGATGCTCAGGGCGTAGGCGGCAGGGATGGCCAGGGCGAGCACGAGGAGCGTGGACCCGAGGCTCGCGCTGAACGAGTTGATCAGGTACGGCAGCATGTCGCGGTCGAAGACGGCCTCGAACCGGTCGAGCGTGAGGTCGGGGGCGAACGTCGGCGGCGACGTCGCGGCCTGGTGCTCGGGCTTGAACGCGGTGAACACCATCCAGGCCACGGGGAAGAAGAACATGAGCACGAGCACCCAGGTGACCGCGGTGATCAGGGCCGCGCGCAGGCGCGAGGAGGTCATCGGTCGATCCCTTCCTTGGAGAAGACCTTGAACAGGGTCCGCAGCGCGACGGAGGCCACGACGATGGTGACGAGCACGGTCATCACGCCGTACGCGGCGGCCTCGCCGACCTCCAGGCCGACGAACGCCCGCTCGTAGAGCAGGTAGGACAGCGTCTTGGTGCCGCCGGTGCCGCGGGTCATGATGGCGATCGGGTCGAAGACCTGGAGCAGCATGATGGAGGCGAGCAGCACGGCGATCTCGACGTACTGCCGCAGGTGCGGCAGCGTGATCTCGCCGAAGGTGCGCAGCGCGCCGGCGCCGTCGACGGCGGCGGCCTCCAGCACGTCCTTGTCCTGGGCCTGCAGCCCGGCCAGCAGGATGAGCATGACGAACGGCGTGTACTGCCAGGTCAGCACCAGGATGATGGTGAGCATCGGCAGCTCGGTGTTCCAGGCGACGGGCGGCAGGCCCACCAGCCCGAGGCCCCAGTTGGCCATGCCGGTGGCGGCGTCGAGGATGGACCACTTCCAGATCAGGGCCGCGGCGGCGGGCATGACCAGGAACGGCGTGATCATCAGGGTGCGGGCCACGCCGCGGCCGAGGAACCGGCGGTCCAGGAGCACGGCGAACAGCATGCCGAGCAGCGTGGAGGCCACGACGGCGCTGCCGGTCACGGCGACGGTCGCGCCGAGCGAGGACAGGAACGAGCCGTCGCGCAGCACGCTCGCGTAATTGTCCAGGCCGGCGAACCCCCGGTCGCCGGGGCGCAGCATGTTCCAGCTCTGGAGCGAGTAGTAGATGGTCAGCAGGAACGGGATCTGGGTCAGCACGATCGAGGTGGCCAGCGCGGGCCACAGCAGGGCGCGCGAGACGGCCAGACGGCCTCGGCGCCCCGAGTCCCCGGCCGGCGTGGCGCCCGAGGGCCGCCGCCGGGTCGGGCTGGTCATGAGTGCGGTCATTGCGGCCCTCCTGGGCACCAGGCCCCGCACGACGGCGGGGCTGGGTGCGGGGAGCTCAGGCTCCCCGCACCCGGTTCCGGCTACTTCTGGGCGTCGCCCGCTTCCTGGGCGAGGTCCTGGGCGCGGTCGAGCACGGGGCCGAGCTCGCTGCGGCCGGCGAAGACGTCGGCGAGGTCCTGCGAGACCTGGTTGCCGAGGTCCTGGAACTCCGGGATGGTCACGTACTGGATGCCGGTCCACGACTGCGGCGCGACGCCCGGCTGCTCCGGGTTCACGGCGAGCATGATGTCCCGCGTGATGGGCGCGAACGCGGCCGCGGCCTCCTCGTACTCGGGGATCTCGTAGGTGGAGTTGCGGGCGCCCGGGGGCACGCGGCTCCAGCCGAGCTCGGTGCCGACGAGCTGGTGGTACTCCTTGCTGGTGGCCCACTTCACGAACTCGACGGCGGCGTCGCGGTTCTGCGTGGTCTCGGGGATCGCGAGGTTCCACGACCAGAGCCAGCCGGACTCCTCGGTCTCGACGACGGGCGCGTGCGCGTAGCCCATCTTGCCCGCGACCTCGGAGGACTCCGGGTCCTCCAGCAGGCCGGCGGCGACGGTGGCGTCCACCCACATCGCGGAGCGGCCCTGGCTCACGTTGTTCAGGCACTCGGTGAACCCGGTGGAGACCGGGTCGGCCTCGCCGGCGTCCGCGACGAGGTCCACGTAGAACTGCACGGCCTCCTCGAACTCGGGCTGGTCCACCTGGGCGTTCCACTCGGCGTCGTACCAGCTGCCGCCGAACGTGTTCACCACCGTGGTCAGGGGCGCGAAGACCTCGCCCCAGCCGGGCTTGCCGCGCAGGCAGATGCCGTCGACGTCGTCCGAGTCGACCTCGCGGGCGATGTCGGCGACCTCCTGCCAGGTGGGGTGCTCGGGCATGGTCACGCCCGCCTCGTCGAGCAGCTCCTTGTTGTACATGAGCATCGAGGACTCGCCGTAGAACGGGACGGCGTACAGGGAGTCGTCGACCGTCAGCGCGTCCTTGACGGGCTCGAACAGGTCGTCGACGTCGTACTCCGCGTCGGACTCCAGGTCGCCGCTCAGGTCCGTGAGCCAGCCGTTCTGCGCCCAGATCGGCACCTCGTAGGAGCCGACCGTGACGATGTCGTACTGCCCGCCGTCGGTGGCGACGTCCTTGGTGACGGCATCCCGGAGGTCGTTCTCCTCCATCTGGATGAAGTTCACCGTGATGTCCGGGTGGTCCTCCTCGAAGGCGGACTTGAGCTCCTCCATGTCCTTCATCTGGGGGTTGTTGACGGTGGCGAGCGTGAGCTCGACCGGGCCGCCGTCGGACCCGGCGGCGCCGCTGTTCCCGCCGCCTCCCGCACCGGCGCAGGCGGTCAGCGTCAGCGCGAGCGCCACGGCCGCGATGCCGGCGGGCGCGGCCTGACGGCGCGCAGTTCTCGTGAGCTTCATTGCTTCGACCCTTCTGGTCACGTCTGGTCACGTCGTCGTGAGGTGCACATCGTGGGCCGGGCCGTCAGGGGGGTCAACGAGCCCTATTCGAAACGTTCACCGGGTCTGTGGAATCGCACAGACCGGCCACTCTCAGGCGGCCGACGGCGGGGTGCCCCGGGGCGCAGCCGGGCCCGCCGGGTCCGGCGCAGGGCCAGGTTCTGGCGGGTTTCCGCCCCGTGCCCGGGTCGGGAACCGCATCCCGCACCGGGCACCAACTGCTCCGCGCAGGAGACCGATCGGTCAGGCCGCGCGGGCGGCCGGGCGCCAGGACGTCAGAGCGGCAGAGCGTCAGACCTGGACGATCTCCGCGCCCGCCGCGTGGAACGCGCGGGCCCGGGCCGCGCCGAGCTGGGTGCCGGTGATCATCGCCTCGAAGTCGTCCAGGCCGGCGAACCGCACGAAGCTCGTGACGCCGAACTTGTGGTGCGCCCCGATGAAGATCCGCCGCCGGCTCACCTCGATCGCGGCTGCCTTGACGCTCGCGACGACGGGGTCGGGCGTCGTCAGGCCGTCCTCGACGGTCACGCCGTTCGCGCCGATCAGCCCGAGGTCCAGGCGGAAGGTGCGCAGCATGTCGACGGCCGCGCCGTCCACGACGCCCAGCGTCTTGCCGCGCACCCGGCCGCCGATGATGATGACCTGCACGTTCGGCCGGGCCGACAGCTCGGTGGCCACCGGCAGCGAGGACGTGACCACGGTCAGCTCCCGGTCCTGCGGCAGGGCGCGCGCCGCCAGCAGCGGCTGGAAGCCCTCGTCCACGAAGATGGTGCGCGCCTCCCCCAGGCGCCGGGCCACCTCGGCGGCGATCCGCGCCTTCTCCTCCGGGAAGCTCTGCCAGCGCTGCGACAGCGCCGTCTCGAACGAGCTGGTCTCCACCGGGAACGCCAGCCCGTAGCTGCGCCGGATCAGGCCCTGCGCCTCCAGCTTGCGCAGCTCACGCCGCACGGTCTCCTGCGAGACGGCGAGCATGCGCGCGGACTCGCTCACCTCGATGCGGCCGCGCCGGCGCACCAGCGCCAGCAGCTCCTTGGAGCGCGGGCTCTGCGGGTCGGCCGCCACCGAGGGCGCGTCGACGTCCGGTGTCGCCTCGGGTGTCGCGGCGTGCACCGTCGCCCTGTCTCCCGTCGTCGGGCCCACGGCCCAGAGTCTGCCGGGAACGACCGGTTTTCGGAAGGCACTTCACCCGGCGAGCAGCGCACCTCGCGCGGCGCCCGCCAGGGCCTCGGCCAGCTCCTCGACCCGCTCCGGGTCGGCCGGGATCTGGGGCGTGGCCACCCGCAGCCACGCGGGGCGTGGCGGCGTGACGAACGTGCGCGACGACGGCGTCAGCACGATCCCGCGCGCGCCGAGCTCGACGAGGGCCTCGTCCTCGTTCTCGGCGCGCAGCCACAGCACCAGGCCGCCCGGCGGCGTGGCGGTGCGCACGTCGCGGGCCGCGAGCGCCCGCGCGAGGTCGCGGGCGCGGTCGGCGTACCAGCGGCCGGAGTCGGCGACGAGGGTGCCGACGCTGGGCGTGGCCAGCAGGTAGGCCAGCGCGTTCTGCAGGATGCGGCTCTGCGCGAGGATGCCGTGGCTGCGCAGGCGGCGCACGCCGAGCACCACGTCGCGGGAGCCGCCGACGACGGTGGTGCGCAGGTCCAGGCCGAAGGCGCGGCAGAACGAGGTGATCCGCACGACGCGGCCGGGCAGCAGCGCGCCGAGGCTCGGCGGGCGGACGGGGGCCAGCGGCCCGAGCACGTCCTCCTCCAGCACCCAGGCGTCCGGGGCGTGCTCGGTCAGCACGGCGGCGAGCTCGGCCAGGCGCGCCGTGGTGACGCCGCCCTCCAGGGAGAACTCCCCGCCGGGCTGGTAGACGAACGTCCGGGCGCCCGCGGCGAGCGCCCGCTCCAGGGCGTCGGGCAGCGGGCCGGCGGCGTCGGAGGCGACGCCGACGACCTCGAAGCCGACGGAGCGCAGGTTGCCGATGGTGCCGGAGACCGCTGGCTCCTGGACGGCGATGAGGCCGCCGGGCGCGGTGGCGGCCTCGGCGGTGAGCAGCGTGGCCTCGCCGGCGCCGCTGACGGTGACCCACTCGGCGGCGTCGAACGGCCAGTCCTGGCGCACGGCGTCCAGCAGGGCCGGGGTGATCGCCTCGCGGCGCAGGGAGTTGGTCTGGGGTTCGCGCAGGCTGTGCGCGAAGGCTTCCAGCAGGTCGGGCAGGCGGTCGGTCGTGGGGTGCGCCGAGGAGAGGTCCACGGAGGACCAGCCGGCGAACACCGGCGTCTCGCCCGCGCGCGGCCAGGTGGGCGCGCCCGTCGGGCCGGCCACGATGGTGCCGCCGCGGCGGCGCGTGGTCACCAGGCCGCGGTCGACCAGCAGCGACCAGGTGCCGGCCACGGTGGAGCGGCCCAGCCCGGAGGCGTGGGCGACCTCCTCGATGGTGGGCAGCCGGGTCCCGGGCGCCAGCACGCCCTGCTCGATCCACTCGGTGAGCTGCTCGGCGAGAGCCGGGCCGGACACCCCGCGCACCGAGGCGATCAGATCGGTCGGCGTGGCCGGGGTGGTCCCGGCGGCGTCGGGTCCTGTGGTCGTCATCGCCCCTCGTTGCTCGTTCGGTAACTCGTTCGCGGCCTGCCCGGAAGATCCCGGGCTCTTATCATCCAGATGTATATCCGGCACTCGCACCTTAGTCTCATCAGGCGGACGGCGGGGACATCGGCTTGGAGCGATCGGCTCACCGTGGTTAACGTCTACCCGTGATCATGAATCTTCCATCACATATGGGTGTGGTGGACACGGCCGACCGGGTCCGCTCCGGTCGCGAGAGCGCGCGCTCCGTCGCCGAGCGCGCCCTCGCCCGCGCGGACGCCGTGGACCCGGCCGTGCGGTCCCTCGTCTGGCGCGACGACGCCGCCACGCTCGCCGCCGCGGACGCCGTCGACCGCGCCCAGGCCGCCGGCGCGGACCTGCCGCCGTTCGCCGGGGTGCCGATCACGATCAAGGACACCTTCGCCGTCGCCGGGCAGCCCTGGACCCGGGGCTCCCTCGCGATCGACGACACCCCCGCCGCCACCACGGACCTGCTGCCCGCGGCGGCGCTCGCCGCGGGGTTCGTGCAGCTCGGGCGCGCGGCCACGCCGGAGCTGGCCATGACGACGTCCTGCGAGAGCCCGCGCTCCGGCGTGACGCACAACCCGTGGGACCTGGGCCGCTCCCCCGGCGGGTCGAGCGGCGGGTCCGCCGCGGCCGTCGCCGCCGGGATCGTCCCGGTGGCGCTGGCGAGCGACGGCGGCGGCTCGCTGCGCGTCCCGGCCGCGTTCTGCGGCCTGGTGGGCCTCAAGCCCGGCCGCGGCCTGCTGCCCCAGCGTGTGCAGGGCTGGGAGGGCGGCGCCACGGAGGGCGTGGTGACGCGCACCGTGCGCGACACCGCCGCCGTCGTGACGCACCTGGCCGCCCCCGACCCGCTCGCGTGGTCGCGCGGCCCCGCCGCCCCCGACTTCCTCGCGACGCTCGACGACGCGCCCGGCCCGCTGCGGGTCGGCCTGCTCACGCGCTCCTGGGACCCGCGTATCCACGTCGACGCCGCGTGCACCGCCGCGGTCGAGGACGTCGCCGACGTGCTCCGTTCGCTCGGGCACACCGTCGTCACGCTCGACGCCCACGAGGGCGGCGCCGAGCTCATGGACCTGTACCCGGGCGTCGTCATCCCGGCGTGGCTGCAGCAGACGCCGTTGGACCACCCCGAGCGCCTGCAGCCGTACATCCGGCGGGTCATGGACCAGGGGGACGCGCTCGGCGCGGCCGACTACGTGCGCGGCGCCGTCCGGATGCGCGCCCTGGCCCGCACCGTCACGGAGTCCCTGTTCCACGCCGCCGACGTCGTCCTGACGCCGACGACGGCGACCCGTGTGCCCGCGAACGGCGTCGTCCTCGCCGAGCTGACCCGGCAGGCGCCGTCGCGCGAGTCGGTCGTCTACGAGCGCACGCTCGCGTTCACCACCGTCCCGAGCGTGCTCGGCACGCCCGCCCTGACCCTGCCCACCCACCTGGACGTCGACGGCCTGCCGCTCGGCACCCAGCTCGTCGCGCCGCAGGGTGGCGAGGGGCTCCTCCTGCGGCTCGGCCAGGTCCTGGAACGGCACTACGCCTGGGACCACCGCCTGCCGCCCCACCACCCCGAAGGAACGAGACAACGATGACCTCCCGCTCCACGCGCCGGACCACCCGGCCCCTGACCCGCACGCTCGCCGTGACCACGGCCCTCACGCTGACCGGCGCGCTCGCCGCCTGCTCGGCCGGCGGGGGCGACGACGCGTCCGGCGACGGGTCCGGCAAGACCCTCAAGGTCGCGGTGTACGCCGGGTCCTGGGGCGAGTCGTTCGCCAAGGCCTTCGTCGAGCCGTTCGAGGAGGAGACGGGCGCGACCGTCGAGCTGGTGCCCGGCGGCCCCGCCGACTGGCTCACCGCGCTGCGCTCCACGAAGGGCGGCACGCCCGCCTACGACGTCGTCGCGTTCACGCCCAACGTCATCCCGAGCGCCGTGTCCGCCGGCGTCGTCGCCGAGCTCGACACCGCCCAGATCGAGCAGTTCGACCAGCTCAACGAGGTGCTCGCCGAGCAGAGCAACGTGGGCGGCACCCAGTACGGCGTGCCGCTGACCGTCGGCTCCACGGGCATCGCGTACCGCACCGACAAGGTGGACGAGCCGCCGACCGACTGGTCCGACCTGCTCGACCCGGCCTACTGCGGCCACGTCGCCGTCTCGCCGCTGACCTTCAACACCGGCGTCGAGTTCCTCGCGGGCCTGATCAACGAGGCCGGCGGCACCATCACCAACCCGGACGACGTCGACGCCGCGTTCGAGCAGCTCGAGACCCTCAAGGACTGCGCCTCGACGTTCCCGGCCGACGGCACCAGCGTCGAGACCGCGCTCTCCAACGGCGACGCGTGGGTCGCGGCGCACTGGGACGGCCGCGCGTTCGTGCAGCAGAACGCGGGTGAGCCCATCGGGTTCGCCTACCCGGCCTCGGGCTCCGTGGGCGCCCTGACCTCCCTGTTCGTCACCGAGGGCACCGAGCAGGAGGAGCTGGCGTACACGTTCCTCGACTACGTGGCCTCCAGCGAGTACCAGCCCGTCTTCTCCGAGGGCACCTGGTACGCCGCCTCCAACGACCAGAACGAGTACCCCGCGCAGTTCGACGGGCAGATCACCAGCGGCCAGGGCGCGTACGACGACTTCGTGTGGGTCGACTACGAGACCATCACCCCGCAGCTGCCCGACCTGCAGGCGCGCTGGCAGGAGATCTTCGGCTGATGACCGCTACCCAGGGCCGCGTCGAGATCCGCGGGCTCAGCGTCGGCTACGGCGGCGACCCCGTGCTGGAGCTCGACGAGCTGACCATCGAGGCGGGCGAGTTCCTGTCCGTGCTCGGCCCGTCGGGCTGCGGCAAGTCCACGCTGCTGTCCGTGCTCGCCGGGTTCGTCACGCCCACCACGGGGACGGTCCTGATCGACGGCGAGGACGTCACCCACGTGGCGCCCAACCGCCGCGAGACGGGGCTCGTCTTTCAGAGCTACGCGCTGTTCCCGCACATGACGGTGCGGCGCAACCTGGAGTACGGGCTGCGCACCCGCCGCGTGGCGAAGGCCGAGCGGGACGAGCGCGTGCGCGACGCCCTGAAGCTGGTCGACCTCGCGGACTTCGCCGACCGCTACCCGCAGCACCTCTCCGGCGGGCAGCAGCAGCGCGTCGCCATCGCCCGCGCGCTGGTCACGCGGCCGCGCGTGCTGCTGCTCGACGAGCCGCTGTCCAACCTCGACGCCAAGCTGCGCCGCCAGATGCGGCACGAGCTGCGCGAGCTGCAGCGCGAGGTCGGCACCACCACCGTGTTCGTCACGCACGACCAGGCGGAGGCGCTCGCGCTGTCCGACCGGGTCGCGCTGCTCGCGCACGGCGACCTGGAGCAGCTCGGCACCCCCGAGGAGCTCTACCGCACCCCGCGCACCCGGTTCGCCGCCGACTTCGTGGGCGCCGCGAACCTCCTCCCGGTGCACGACGGCGACGGCGGGCCCGTGGTGCTGGGGCGGCCGGTCCGGCTCGGGGCCGGTTCCGGTGCCACCGTCGCCCTGCGGCCCGAGCACGTGCGGGTCGTCGAGGCGGGCGGCGACGCCGCGCCCGCGACCGTGCTGTCCGTCGGGTTCGCCGGCGAGCGCTACGAGTACCGGCTGCGCACCGCGGACGGCACCGAGCTGCTCGCCAGCCCCGCCGACGGCGGCCGGCGCTTCGCCGAGGACGAGCCGGTCGGCCTCACCTGGTCCGACGACGCGCTGCTGCCCCTCGGGGCGGCCTGACGTGGCGGCCACCCGCACCAGGTCCCCCTCCCGTTCGCGCTCGCGCGACCTGCGCGGGCACGTCGCCGCGATCGTGCCCACGGCGTTCGTCGTGGTCGCGTTCCTGGTGCCCCTGATCGGGCTGCTCCTGCTCAGCCTGCGCCCCACCGACACGATGAACAACGTGCTGCCCGGGTTCACCGGCGCGCAGTACGCCGAGGTGTTCGGCACGTCCTACCTGTGGGGCTCCGTGGTCGAGAGCCTCTGGCTCGCCGTCCGGGTGAGCCTGACGTGCCTCGTCCTGGCGTTCCCGCTCGCCTGGTACCTGGCGCGCTCGACGTCGTCCGTGGGCAAGTCCCTGGTCTTCGTCATCACACTCTCGCCGCTGCTGACGAGCGAGGTCGTGCGGTCCTTCGGCTGGCGCGTCGTCATGTCCGGCGAGGGGCCCGTGAACGTGACGCTCCAGGCGCTCGGGCTGGTCGACGAGTCCCTGCCGCTGCTGCGCTCGCCGTGGACGGTGTTCCTCGCCGTCGTGCACGTGCTGCTGCCGTTCGCGGTGCTGGCCCTGTCCGCCTCGCTCGGCACGATCGACAACCGGCTGCTGCAGGCGTCGGCCGACCTGGGCGCGGGCGCGCTGCGCACGTTCCGGTCCGTGGTGCTGCCGCTGGCCACCCCGGGCATCGTGGCCGCCACCGTCATCGTCTTCTCGCTGAGCATGGGCGTGTACGTGACGCCGCTGCTCGTGGGCGGCGCCAACCAGTCCCTGGCCGGGCTGCGCATCCAGACCGAGGCCATGGTCGCGTTCGACCAGCCCCGCGCCGCCGCCCTGAGCTTCGTGCTGCTCGCCGTCACGCTCGCGGTCTGCGGCCTCGTCGGCCTGCTGGGCCGCCTCGCCGAGAGGGGTCGTCGTGCCTGACCGTCCTGTCGTCCGCCTCACCGGCGCCGGGCGCGCCCGCGCCCGCCGCGCGCTGACGCTGGTGCCCGTGGTGCTCGTCTGCGCCTTCCTGCTGCTGCCGCTCCTGGTGGTCGCGCTGAGCTCCTTCAACGCCGCGAACAACTTCCGGTTCCCGCCGGAGGGCCTGAGCCTGCGCTGGTACGCCGAGGTGTTCGGCTCCGCGCAGTGGCTCGACTCCCTGGGGTACTCGCTGCGGGTCGCGCTGCTCGTGGTGCCCGTCGTCGTCGTGCTGGGCACGCTCGGCGGGTACGCCGTCGGCGCGGGGAACTTCCCCGGACGGCGCGCGCTCGGCCTGCTGTTCCTGTCCCCGATGGCGGTGCCCGGCGTGATGGTCGGCCTGGCGCTGCTCTACCAGCTCCAGCGCACCGGGCTGGTCGGCTCGGCGCAGGGCCTGTGGCTCGCGCACCTGGTCGTCACGTTCCCGTTCTGCGTGCGGGTCGTCGCGGTGAGCGCCGCGGCGCTCGACCCCGCGCTCCCCCGCGCCGCCCGGTCGCTCGGGGCGTCGCCGCTGCGCACCTTCCTGACCGTCACCGTGCCGCTGATGCGGCCGGGGATCGTCGCCGGGGCGTTCCTGGGCGCCGTCATCTCGCTCGGCGAGGTCGCGGTGTCCGTGCTGGTGGCCGGGGCCGGCGAGGCCACCGTCCCCGTGCGCATCTACTCCGCGGTGCAGGTCCAGCTCGAACCCACCGTCGCGGCCGTCTCGACGCTCCTGCTGCTGGTCAGCGTCGTGACCATCGCCGTGCTCGACCGCACCATCCACGTCTCGAGGTTCCTGTAGACCATGTCATCCTCCGCGGCTGTTCCCGCAGGCCGACGTCGCTGGCGCATCGGCATCGACGTCGGCGGCACGTTCACCGACCTGGTGGCCGTGCCCGGTGACGACACCTCCTGGTCGCTGGCCGACGCCGTCACGCACAAGGTGCCCAGCACGCCGCACGACCCCTCCGAGGGTGTCGAGACGGGGCTGGCCCAGCTCCTGGAACGCGGGATCGCCGTCGAGGACGTCGCCGCCGTCGCGCACGGCACCACGATCGGCCTGAACGCGATCCTGCAGGGCCGGGTGGCCCGGGCCGCGCTGGTGACCAGCGCGGGCCACCGGGACGTGCTGCAGATCGCCCGCGCCCGCATGCCGCGCTCGTTCGACCTGCACGCCACGCCCGGGCGGCCCATCGTGCCGCGCGAGCACGTGCTGGAGGTGGCGCACCGGTTCGCCGCGGACGGCGCCGCCGTCGGTACCGGCGTGGACGACGCCGAGCTGGCCCGGCTCGTGGAGCGCCTGACCGCGCTCGCGCCCGAGGTCGTCGCCGTGAGCCTCGTGGGTGGGTACGCCGCGCGCGAGGCCGAGCAGCAGCTGGCCGACCGGCTGGCCGCCGCCCTGGACGTCCCGGTGACGTCGGCGGCCGCGGTGTGGCCCGAGGCCGGCGAGTACGAGCGCACCACGCTCGCGCTCCTCGACGCCCAGATCACGCCGCTGATGACCGGCTACTTCACCGCGCTGCGCGAGCGCCTGCACCGCCTGCGGGTCGATGCCCGGGTGTACATCACGACGTCGAACGGCGGCTCTGTCTCGATCGAGTCGGCGATGCGCCGGCCCGTGCAGACGGTGCTGTCGGGGCCGGCGGGCGGAGTGTCCGCCGCCGCGACGGCCTGGCCGGGCACGGACATGGTCACGGTGGACATGGGCGGCACGAGCAGCGACATCGGCGTGCTGCGCGGCGGCCGCCCGGTGCTCACCACGACGGCGACCGTGGGGCCGCACCCGCTGATGACGCCCGTCGTCGAGGTGTCGGCGATCGGCGCGGGCGGCGGCTCCGTGATCAGCGCCGACCGCTCCGGCGCCCGGCCCGTGCTGCGCGTGGGCCCGGCGAGCGTCGGCGCCGTGCCCGGCCCGGCCGCCTACGGCGCGGGCGGCACGCAGCCCGCGCTGACCGACGCCTACGTGCACGCCGGGGTGATCGACCCGGCGACGTTCCTGGGCGGCACGTTCCCGCTGCGCGCGGACCTCGCGACGTCGGCGCTGGCCGGGGTCGCGACGGACCTGGGCGAGGGTTCGACCGAGAACGACACGGGGCCCGACGGCGTGGTCGACGCCGCGCTGCGGGTCGCGTCGGTCGGCATGGCCGCGCGCCTGCGGACGGTGCTGGCCGCGCACGGCGAGGTGCCCGAGCGGTACACGTTCGTGGCGTTCGGCGGCGCCGGCGGCACGCACGCCGCGCTGCTGGCCGACGAGGTCGGCGTCCGCCGCGTGCTGGTGCCCGCGGCCGCCGGGACGTTCTGCGCGCTCGGCGCGGCGATCGCCCCGATCCGCCGCGACGTGGCACGCACGGTCCGCACCGTGGTGGCCGAGCGGAACCTGGACGCGCTGACGACGTCGGCCGCGGAGCTGGAGCGGGAGGTGCTCGACTGGCTGCGCACGCAGGACGTCGCGGCGACCGGGACCGTCACGCTCAGCGCCGACCTGCGGTACGCGGGCCAGCCGACGACGCTGGAGGTCGTGCTCGCCGAGCGGTCGACCGAGGTGGGCTCGGCCGAGCCGCTGCGCCTGGCGGTCGAGCCGGTGCTGCGGCGGTTCGCCGAGCAGCACGACAAGGTGCACGGGTTCACCGACACGACCGCGGTCGTGCGCGCCGAGACGCTGCGCGCGAGCGTGAGCGTGCGCCTCGGCGAGGTGCGGTCCGGGCACGGCGGTGCGGCGTTCGTGAAGACCGGTGCGCGCGACGTCCGCTACGACGGGACGCCGCGCCCGGCGAGCGTGCACACGCTCGGGCCCGACGGCGAGGTGTCGGTGACCGGCCCCGCCGTGATCGAGAAGGCGGACACGACGGTGCTCGTGCCGGCCGGGTGGACCGCGACGAGCGACGACGGCGGGAACCTGCACCTGGTGCGGGACGTCACTGACAACGGGGAGGGCTGAGCCGTGCTGACGACGGTCGAGAAGGACGTCGCCCACACGCGGCTGCAGGCCGCGGTCGAGGAGATGTGCCTGACCCTGCGGCGGGCGAGCCGCAGCCTGTACGTGCGGGACGCCGCCGACTTCGCGTGCGCCGTCGCCGACCTGTCGGGCCGGTTCGTCGCGTACCCGCAGGACGTGGGCGTCTCCGGCTTCGTGGGCCTGGACCTGACGCCCGCGATCGAGGCGGCGACCGCCGGCGGCCCGCTGGCCCCGGGCGACGTCCTGCTGACGAACGACCCGTACCTCTCGGGCGGGCTGTCGACGCACCTGCCCGACGTGCACGCGATCGCGCCGTTCTTCGACGGCGACGAGCTGGTCGGCTACGGCTGGGCGTTCGTGCACGTGTCCGACGTCGGCGGGCGCGTGCCCTCCTCCGTCAGCGTGCTGAACGACTCCGTCTTCGCCGAAGGGCTACGGATTCCGCCCCTGCGGTACGTGCGGGCCGGGACCGTGGTGCCCGAGGTCGAGGCGATCCTCGCGGCCAACTCCCGCACGCCCGAGGCCAACCGGGGCGACCTGCACGCCATGCTCGCCGCGCTGGACACCGGGCGGCGCCGGGTCAGCGAGCTCACCGCTGACCTGGGCCCGACCGGGTTCGCCGACGTCGGCACGTTCGCGCGCGAGCAGAGTGCCGCGCGCGCCCGCAGCGCCCTGCGCACCCTGGCCGACGGCACCTACCGCTTCGAGGACTACCTCGACAACGACGGCGTCAGCGGCGTGCCGCTGCGCGTGGTCGTCACCGCGACGGTCGACGACGGCGCCGTGCACCTGGACCTCACGGGCACCGACCCGCAGGTCGAGGCGGCGCTGAACATGGTGACGTTCGGGCGCGCGCACTCCTGGGTCGTCACGCGGATCTTCGCGCTGATCGGCACGCTCGACCCGGCGGTGCCGCTCAACGGCGGGCTGATGGACGTCATCGGCTTCACCGCGCCCGAGGGCACGCTGCTCAACGCGACCGGCACCGCCGCGACCGGCGTGCGGCACGCCACGACGTCACGGGTCAACGACGTCGTGTCCGGGGCGCTGGTCCAGGCCGCGCCCGAGGTGCTGCCCGCGGCGTCGAGCGGCCTCGTGGTGCCGGTCGTGTTCGCGGCAGCCGACGGGTCCCGGGTGGACGTCGTCGAGCCCATGGTCGGCGGCACGGGCGCCCGGTTCGGGGCCGACGGCGCCGACGGGCGCGACTCCGGCATCTCCAACCTCTCCAACAACCCGGTCGAGACCGTCGAGGCGAACGTGAGCGTGCGCGTGCTGCGGTACGCACTGCGCACCGACTCCGGCGGCGCCGGGCAGTGGCGCGGCGGCTCCGGCCTGGAGCTGGAGTTCGAGGCGCTCACCGACGGCGGGCTGCTGGCGCGCGGGCTGGAGCGCCTGCGGTTCCGGCCCTGGGGCTTCGCCGGTGGCCGGCCGGGCGCGCTCACCGAGCTCGTCGTCAACGAGGGCCAGCCTGACGAGCGGCGGCTGTCCGTCGTCGACGTGCACCCGCTGCGCGCGGGCGACCGCGTCGTGCTGCGGACCTCCGGCGCGGGCGGGTACGGCGACCCGCTGGAGCGGGACGAGGACGCCGTGCTGGCCGACGTCGCCGCGGGGCTCGTCACGGTGGACGCGGCGCTGGAGGCGTACGGCGTGATCGTGCGGGACGGTGCGGTGGACGTCGCCGCGACCGCGGCGGAGCGGACGGGGCGTTCCGTTTCGGGGGAACGGAACGACGGTTCCATTCCGGGCGAACGGACGGGGCGTTCCGTTTCGGCGGAACGGACGCACTCCCTCGGTCCCGAGCGCGAGCGCTGGGAGCGGGTCTTCCCGTCCGCGCTCGCCGACCAGCTCGACGCCTACCTGCGCACGCTGCCCACGACGACGCGCGCCGCGCGCCGCCGGGAGGTGCTCGGCGGCGTGCTCGCGGGGCTGCCGGAGCGGTTCCCGGGCGTCGCCGCCTCCGAGGATGAGCTCGTCGCGGCCGAGAAGGCGTTCGCCGAGGCGGTTGTGGCAGCGGCAGCCACGACCGCGTGAACGAGCGGGAACCGGCGTCGTTCGACGCCGTGATCGTCGGCGGCGGCCCGCGGGCCGTCGCCGTGGTCGCCCGGCTGGCCGCGCGACGTCGGCCCGACGCACCCTGGGGCTCCGGCCCGGACGACACCCTGCCCGTGCTGAGCGTCGCCGTCGTCGACCGGGTGGAGGTCGGCGCCGGGGCGACGTGGCGCACCGACCAGTCGCCGCTGCTCCTGAACAACACGTGGGCGGCGCGCACCACCGTGCACGCCGACGCCACGACGCCGATGACCGGGCCCGTCGTGACCGGTCCGGACCTCGTCGACTGGGCGCGTGCCGAGCCGCTGACCGGCTGGGCCCGGGACGAGGCGCGCGGGCTCGGTCCCGGCTCGTACCCGACGCGGCGACTCCAGGGCGCCTACTACCTGGAGCAGCTCGACGAGGCCGCGCGCCGCGGGAACGTCGAGGTGGTGCCGGTACACGGCACGGTGGTGGACGTGCGCGCGCCCCGGGCCGGACTGCGGGAGGTCGTGCTCGCCTCGGCCGAGCCGGGAGCGAGCGCCGCGACCCTGACGGCACCCGTCGTCGTCCTCGCGCAGGGCATGATCCAGGCCCGCCGCTCCCCGCAGACCGAACGGTTCGCGGACGCCGCCCGCGCGCACGGCCTGGTCTACGTCGAACCGGGCATGCCCGCCGAGCGGGACTGGGCCGCGGTGCCCGCGGGCGAGGACGTGCTGGTCGCGGGGCTCGGCGCCAACTTCTTCGACGTGCTCGCGCTGCTCACGGTCGGCCGGGGCGGCCGGTTCGTCGACGCGCGCACCGGCCTGCCGACCGACGGGTCCGGCCGGTCCTGCGACGACGGCGGAGCCGACGGGCCGCACGCGGGCGACACCCTCCGCTACGTGCCGAGCGGCGCCGAGCCGCACCTGCTCGCGGGGTCGCGGCGCGGGCTGCCGTACCGGGGCAAGGGTGCGCTCGCCGACGGGCTGCCCGCGCCCTACGTGGCGCGGATCGCGACCCGCGAGCGCTTCGCGGCCCTGGCCGAGCGCGCGGCCGGGCGCCCCGTGCTGGACCTGGCGCGCGACGTCTGGCCGCTGATGTCCGCGGAGCTGGTGCTCGCGCACCTCATCGCGCTCGCCGAGCACGACCCGTCCGCCCTGCGCGCGGACGTGACGCCGGACGAGCTCGTACGGCGTCTGGCGGCGGCGACCGATCCGGTCCGCGAGGCGGCTGACCTGGTGCGCGACCCGGCCGACGCCGTCGACCCTGCGCGCGCCGACCGGCCGCCGCTGGTCGACCCGGCGGCTGTCGATCCGAAGGCGTGGCCCGCGTGGGTCGAGGGCTGGGTGCGCGCGGAGCAGGAGTCGGTGTCGTCCCCGCTCACGTCCCCGCGCGCCCGCGTCAACCAGGCCATGGAGACGCTGCGGGGCGAGGTCGCGCGGCTGACCCGAGCCGGCGTCGTCGACGGGGCGTCCCTGGAAGCGTTCGGTGAAGGCGTGCTCATCCCCCTGGGCCTGGCGCTCGCCTCGGGCCCGCCGCCGCGCCGCACGGCGCAGCTCCTCGCGCTCGTGCGGGCCGGGGTGGTCGAGCTGCTCGGCGAGGGCACCACCGTCGAGGTCGTCGACGGCGCGTTCGTCGCCCGCAGCCGGGTGCACGACGCCGTCCGCACGCGCGCCCTGATCGAGACCCGGATGTCGCGAGGCGCGGTGAGCCCGACCGACGACCCGCTCCTGCGCGCGCTCCTCGACTCCGGGCGGGCGCGCCGGCACCCGCTGCCCACGGCGACGGGTAGCACGGTCCCCGCCGAGAGCCTGGACGTGACCCCCGACGGCTTCGCGCTGGTGGACGACGCGGGCGCCGCCGACGACCACGTCGTCGTGCTCGGCATCCCCGCCGAGGCCGTGCAGCGAGGCTCCGCGATCGGGGCGAGCCCGGGCGTGCCGTCCCCGCTGCTCGCGGGGGCGGACGTCGCGGCTGCCCGGATCCTCGGGGCCCTCGACGAGCGGTGGGAGCGGCCCCGGAGCTAGGCCGTGCCGTCCCGGACGGCCCGCCGCACCGACTCGTCGTGCTCGGCGTGGGCCCGGTGCAGGAGGTCCATCAACTCCTCCTCGTCGCGGGCCTTCTGGCGGTACTTCTCGCCGAGGTTCTTGATCGTCGTCTCCTCCTCGCACAGCGCGGCGTAGACCCGGATGCGCTCGGAGTGGTCCGCGGTGTAGCCGAGGTCGAGGTACTCGCTCGCGTGGCGGCGGGCGTTGGAGATCGCGGTCTGCGCCCGCCCCGCCTTGCTCCACAGCGACGCGACCACGGTCACGACGATCACCCCGATGATGACGGTCAGGGACAGGCCCGTGCTGATCTCGAAGACCGGCACCGGCTCGCCGCCGTTGATGAACGGCACGTTGTTCTCGTGCAGGGCGTGGAGCACCAGCTTGACCCCGATGAAGGCCAGGATGATGGCCAGCCCGTACGAGAGGTAGATCAACCGGTCGAGCAGGCCGTCCAGCAGGAAGTAGAGCTGGCGCAGGCCCAGGAGCGAGAACGCCGTGGCCGTGAACACGATGTACACGTCCTGCGTCAGGCCGAAGATCGCGGGGATCGAGTCGAGCGCGAACAGCAGGTCCGTGCCGCCGATCGCGACCATTACCAGCAGCATCGGGGTCAGCGCCCGCTTGCCGTCGTGGATCGTGAACAGCTTGTCGCCGTCGTAGTCCGGGCTCGTATGGAACAGCCTGCGGGCGATCCGCACCGCGATGTTCTCGTCGTGCCGCGACTCCGAGCTCTCCGGCTTGAGCATGTTGCCGGCCGTGATCAGCAGGATCAGGCCGAAGAGGTAGAACACCCAGGCGAACGAGTTGATGAGGGCGGCGCCCAGGAAGATGAAGCCGGTGCGTGC
Organism: Promicromonospora sp. NPDC057488; assembly: GCF_042802395.1. Taxonomy (NCBI): domain Bacteria; kingdom Bacillati; phylum Actinomycetota; class Actinomycetes; order Micrococcales; family Promicromonosporaceae; genus Promicromonospora; species Promicromonospora sp. NPDC057488. Next base: position 10,148 of record NZ_JBHVEG010000059.1, on the reverse strand, counting down.
GGCCAGGGAGAACGTGATGCCGAACAGCAGCACCTTCTGCTGGTCCTCCCGCGGCACGCGGAAGCTCGTCATGATGATGAGGAACACGAAGAGGTTGTCGACCGACAGCGCCTTCTCCGTGATGTAGCCGGAGAAGTACTCCGACCCCGGCGCGACGCCGCCCAGCAGCAGCACGCCGACCCCGAACAGCAGCGCGATGCCGACGTAGATCGAGGACCAGATCGCGGCCTCTTTCAGCTCCGGGACGTGCGCCTTGCGGACATGGAAGAAGTAGTCGAAGAGGAGCAGCAGCACGATTGCGGCGATCGTGAGCGTCCAGACGAGCGGCGAGACTTCCATGCGGCCTGCTTTCGGTCGAGGGACACGGCCGCCCGCTGCCCGCGACAAGTTCGGGCGACGAGGTGGGCAGTGTCCGGACGAGGCGAGGCCTCCGAGGGTACTCGCCGGGGGCGGCCGGTTCTCGTCGAAACGCATGGATCTGGCGCGGGGCGCCCAAGCCTCGACGCAGAGCCGGCAACCACCCGCCAGATGTCGCGCTGATCTACGGGGCGTTCACCTGGAGCCGGTCAGGCCCGACGACTGAGCACGGTCACCCGTGGACGCCGAACTCCACCGAGTCTCGTAGGCGAAGGATCTCGGTGGTGAGGCCGGCCCGAAGTCCGTCGTGGTCCGCGCCGAGGGCCGTCCGCGGATCGCTCCAACGCTCGGCCGGGTACAGCCAGACCGGTTTGCCGACGACGTCGGCGGGCTCCCATTCGTAGCGCGGCCAGACGTGGGCGTGCAGGAAAGCATCTGTATTGCCAAGGATCTCGACGTTGACGCGGCGGTATCCGCTGTCACGGGCGGAGCACACGTTCTCGACCGCGCTCGCGACCAGATCAACGTCAGCGAGGTACCGCACGCGTTCGGGGCGCGGCAGATCGGAGAGCCGGTCGACCCCGGGGATCTTGGTGAGCGCCAGCGCGTATCCCGGCAAGAACTGCACATCACCGATCACTGCGAACGAGGAATCGAGCTCAGCCAGGACCGTGGGGTTCCGCCCGTCGATCGCGGCTTGGACCCGATCGTTGCGCCACTCCGTCATGCCGCCTCCATCACTCGTGTAGCCGGCAACCTTACGCACGCGGCCGAGCCCCCAGACCGCGAATGCACCTTCAGCCACCGAGAATCCCCTGGCGGGTTCCGATCCGTGGAAATGCCTCGGCGCGGGGAGTCACGGGTCACGACGTCGTTCATGACCCGGTGAGCTCCAAGACGGTCGCCAGGTCACTCCAGCTTTCGTCGAACAGGGCGATTCTCGTCAGCGGATCAGGCAGGTGAGCGTTGAGTTCACCAAGGATCTTTCCGTAGGTTCGCGCATCGCTCTCGTCCGCATCGAGGCGAAGCAGCCCAGCAATTCGAAGAAGCGTGTCGGGATCGGTTGCCTCAATCTCGGCGAACGATCCCATGGGTGAGGGAAACCGGTCGAGACACACCTCCCAGCCCTCTCCCTTGTACACCGTGCGACGCTTTTCGAGCAGGGCCCGAACGCGGAGCGTGCCGATCTGGGCGCGGAGCGCGGTCAACCACGCCCGCGTGTCGAGCGGCGCACTCGGCACCTCGACGCCTATCCCCGCCAGCCGGTCTACCAGCTCGCTGATGTGGGACGAAGCTCGAAATGCTCGCTCGGAGCCGTCGGCCTCGAACTCGATCTCCTCGTGGTCCTGAAACCGTTGATTCCCGGCGGAAGCTGCTGGACCCGCGATCTTCAGCGTTATCAACATGCTCACGACGTCTTTGCGTCGAACGGTCCTGTGACGCAGGATCACCCCTGCGGCTCGCATCGCGTAATTCTCGGTGTCCACGACGCAGTCAAGTTCCGCACGAGAGCCGAGATACACGCACCCGTCGAGGTCGAGCAGCCGTTCTGTGAGGTCCAGTGCGGTCGACGCACTTCCTATCCGGAACTTCATCTCACACTCGCGCAACCAGTCCCCCTCTTCGTCTTCGCCGAGCGTGTTCCTGCTATGTCGCGCCGACCGTACCGGCCATCCGTCGCCACCCCGACGCCCCACGCTCGAGGCGGTAGGGCCCCGGCGCTCGGGTAGGTGACCCCCATCCGCGAGATCGGCCCGGCGCTTGGTCTTGTCTCCTCTGCATTGCGAGCATCGACGTGGAAGGGGCCGGTTCGCTTCGCGGTCAACGGGGGTCGGACCTCGGGATGCGGATGCCGGCGGCGCGAAGTCTGGACTCGAAGAGCGCCGACAGTCGTGCCATGGCTGGTGTCGGCTTGTCACCGTGGCGGGCGATCATCGCGTACCGGGGCGCGGTGTCGGTCCGTGCCTGCATGCTGGTGACGGTCTTGAGCAGTGCGGGGTCGGCCAGGTAGTGGTCGGACGCATCGGCGGCGAGACGGTCGATGCGGGGGTCGTCCGCCTCCCAGGCCGCGGCTTCGGCGATGCGCCTGGTCAGGGCGATGAGCCTGGTGTCTTGCAGGGCGTGCTCGAACTGGGCGAGGTAGTCGTCGAAGCCTTCGGGGACCAGGGCTCGCGCCAGCACCCAGCCCTCCCTGGTGGCCGCGACCTCGTCCTCGGAGTATCCGAGGCCGAGCATCCGCTCCAGCAGGGCCACGGCGCGGTCGGGCAGCAGCGCCCGGTCGCCGTCGGCGAGGCGGTGCAGCATGGCGCGCCGCGCGGTCAGCTCCGCGATGTGTTCGTCGAGCTGTCGTTCGACCTGGACGAGCGCGGAGGCGAAGAGCGCGGCGTCAGCGTCGAGCAGGGGGCCGATCTCGGCCAGCGGTACGCCGGCGGCGGCCAGGGTCCGGACTTGGACCAGCCTGAGCAGGTCGTCCGATCCGTACCGCCGGTATCCGGAGCCGTCGCGTCGGGGTTCGGTGACCAGGCCGAGCTTGTGGTAGTGCCGCACCGTCTTGATCGTGATGCCGACGAACGCGGCCGCCTGGCCGATCGTGACTCCGTTGTGCATCTGCTCATCCTGCCAAGCCGAATACCTCGTTGAGGAGGCGCTGCTGGGCGCCCTGGAACGCCGCGGCGACGGTGAGGTTCGCGTCGTCCACGCAGTTCAGCGCGGCGGTCAGGGTCTTCGTCCCGTCGGGGGTGGCGTACATGAGCGCCGCGTGGCCCACCGCGGCGCCGTTGTGGGAGATCACGGTGGCACCGTCGTCCGTGGTCAGCACGAACACCCCCAGCCCGTAGCCCATGTTCGGGATGCCCGTCGCACGCGGGGTGAACATCTCCTCGCGCAGCTCGTCCGGGAGGAGCTTGCCGCCGGTGAGCGCGGCGATGAACGTGTGAAGGTCCTCGGTGGTCGAGATCATGTCACCGCCGGCGGAGACCCAGGAGGGGTTCTGGCGGGTGATGTCGACCGTGCGCGGCCCGCCGTCCTCGTCGTACCGATAGTAGGCGTGGGCGTGCGGCTCGGCGATCTCCGCGTCATCCGGGACCACGGTGTGCGACATGCCGAGCGGGGTCAGGATCAGCCGCTGCATCTCGTCGGTAACGGTACGGCCGGTGACCTTCTCGATGAGCAGGCGAGCCAGGACGTAGTTGGTGTTGGAATAGCTCCAGCCCACTCCGGGCTCGAACCGCGCAGGCTTGGACAGCGCGAGCTCGACCAGCTCCTGGGGCCGGTAGGTCTTGAACCGGTTGTTGAGCCACTCCTTGCCGTTGGGGCCGTAAGGGATGGGGATGCCGAACACCATCGAGCCGTCCTCGTAGACCTCGCCGGTGAAGTTGAACAGGCCGCTGGTCTGCTGGAGCAGCATCCGCACCGTGATCCGCTGGTCGATCCCGAACTCAGGCAGGTGGTCCGCGACCGCGTCGTCCAGGCCGATCATGTCCTCGGCCACGAGCTGCAGCACCAGGGTCGCGGTGAAGGTCTTGGTGTTGCTGCCGATCCGGATGTGACCGTCGGCAGGCGGCTTCACGTCCCCGCCGACCTCTGCCGCCCCGGCGGTGCCGACCCACTCGCCCTGCTCGTCGTTGACGCGGACCGACAGCCCGATGATGCCGGGGTCGACGATCGCCTCGATCGCCCGCTGGAGACGGTCGGCGGTCTGGTTGGAAACGGTGGTGGTCATGGTGGTTCGCTCCTTCGAAGCGCTCGATTCTCTTCGGCGTCCTGCCGATGCGAGAACCGTCCACCTTGACCTCAGGTCAAGATCAATCGTGACGTGCGTCACTGGCACCCGGACCAGGGTTCACCCCTACTCCCCCACCGAGAAGATCGTCTCGCGGTAGGACGACGCCACCACCCGCCACTTGTTTGGATGGCCGTCATGAGCGCACCCGACACGGCCCTCGCGGCCTCTCCCTCGACCGGCACCGCCCGCCCCCGCTGGCGGTTCATCGACTCGCTGCGCGGCTTCGCCGTCTTCGGGATCCTGCTGGTCAACGCGGTGGACATCACCAGGCTCGGCATGGCCCACGTGATGGAGGGCGGCGCGCCCATCGACGACCCGGTGCTCGACGCGCTCTACCTCACGGTGCAGACCCGGTTCGTGCCCATCTTCATCTTCCTGTTCGGCATGAGCCTCTGGATCGTGCTCGACGGCGCCCGCGCCCGCTCCTCGCGGCCGGTGCTCGTGCTCGTGCGCCGCCTCGTCGCGCTGTCGGTCATCGGCGGGCTGCTGATGATCGCCTACCCCGGCAACGTGCTGATCGAGTACGGCGTCGTGGGCCTGCTGATGCTGCCCGTCGTCGCGTTCGCGCCCCGCTGGGTCACCCTGGCAGGCGGCGCCGCGCTCACGATCGTGGCCTACGCGATGTTCGGCGGCGGCCTGCCGTCCGTGCCGGGCCTCATCCTGCTCGGCGCGGGGGCCACCGCCTACGGCCTGCCCAAGGCCCTGGAGTCCTCGGGCCGCGTGGTGGCGATCGTGTTCGCCGCAGCCGCAGTGCTGACGGTGCCGGCGCTGGTCTGGCAGCTCAGCACGCCTGGCGGCGACCCCCGCTTCTCGACGGCGGGGTCCGTGGCCGGCCTGGTCATGGCCGTGCTGTACACCACGGGCCTGGCATTACTGTGGCGCACGCCCGCGCGCCGGGTGGTCGCCGCGGTCTTCGAGCCGCTGGGCCGGATGGCGCTGACCAACTACGTGGGCGCGGCGATCGTGGTGGCGCTGGCCGCGCTCGTCGTCGACTTCGGCCACATGACCAGCGCGGCGCCCGTCGTGATCATGTCGGTGGTGCTGATCGCGGTGCAGTCGGTACTCAGCCGGCTGTGGCTCAAGCGCTTCGTCTACGGGCCCGTGGAGTGGCTGTGGCGCACGGCGACTTGGCTCCGGCCCGCGACCATGCGCCGCCGCGTCGCGGCAACCGAACAGGCATAGGCAAACACCTAAAGGGTGTAGGCTGGCCGCATGGCCCGCGCACCCCTGACTCCGGACACGGTGATCGCCGAGGCGGCGGCGCTGGCCGACGAGAGCGGGCTCGACGCCGTCACGCTCTCGGCGGTCGCCCGCCGCCTCGGCGTCCGCACGCCCAGCCTGTACTCCCACGTGCGGGACCACGCCGCGCTGCTGGACGGCGTCAGCGCCGTCGCCCTGGCGGACCTGACCGCCCGCGTCGCCGAGGCGGTCGCGGGCCGGTCGGGCCTGCCCGCGCTCGACGGGCTGGCCCGGGCGCACCGGTCGTTCGCCCGCGAGGCGCCGGGCCGGTGGCAGGCGCTCCAGCGCCGGGCCGGCCCCAGCGTGGTCACCTCCGACGCCGCGCTGTCGATCGTGGCGCTCACCGACGCCGTCCTGCGCGGCTACGACATCCCGCCGGGCGAGCGCGTGCACGTCACCCGCCTGCTCGGCAGCACCATCAACGGGTACCTCACCCTGGAGCGCATCGGCAGCTTCGACCACAGCGAGCCCGCGCCCGACGACTCCTGGGACCGCGCGATCGTCGCCCTCGACGCCCTCCTGCGGGCCTGGCCCGCCGCCCCGGACCAGGCCGCACCGACCGAGAACCCCTGACCAAGGACAGCACCATGCTCAGCACGCCGCTCACCCCGTCCCTCGTGCACGGGGCCGCCGAGGTCGAGACCACGGACCGGGGCCTGCGCCCGCACCGCCTGCCGCAGTGGGCGCGCACCCAGTTCCCCGACCCGCACCTGCTCCTGATGGAGGGCCAGCCCTCCGGCGTCCGCCTCGTCTTCACGACGGCGGCGCGCACCGTCGCGCTCGTGACCCACCCCTCGCGGCTCGCCTACCGCGGCGCGGACCGCCCGCGCGGCAGCGTCGACCTGGTGGTCGACGGCGCCGTCGTGGCGAGCAGCCCGCTCGCCGACGGCGACGTGGTCGAGTCGGACCTGCGGACCGGCGCCACCGAGTTCCGGCCCGGCCCCTCGCACACCACGACCTTCGACGGCCTGCCCGACGGCGACAAGCGGGTCGAGCTCTGGCTGCCGCACAACGAGTCGGTCGAGCTGATCGAGCTGCGCACCGACGCTCCCGTGACCCCCGTCCAGCACCCGGACCGCCGCGTCTGGCTGCACCACGGCAGCTCCATCAGCCACGGCTCCAACGCGAGTACGCCCACCCAGATCTGGCCAGCGATCGCCGCCCGCCTGGGCGACGTCAGCCTGCGCAACCTCGGGCTCGGGGGCAACGCGCTGCTCGACCCGTTCGTCGCTCGCACCATGCGGGACGCCCAGGCCGACCTGATCAGCGTCAAGCTGGGCATCAACGTCGTCAACCTCGACGGGATGCGGCTGCGCACCTTCGTGCCGGCCGTGCACGGGTTCCTCGACACGATCCGCGACGGGCACCCGACCACGCCGCTGCTGCTGGTCTCGGCCATCTTCTGCGGCATCCACGAGGACACGCCCGGCCCGGGCGCCGTCGACCCCGAGACCCTGGGCACCGATCAGGTGCGCTTCCTGGCCACCGGCCGCAGCGAGGAGCAGGCGCAGGGCAAGCTCACGCTGCGGGTCATCCGCGACGCGCTGGCCTCCGTCGTCGAGCACCGCGCCGACCCGAACCTGCACTACCTGGACGGCACCACCCTGTACGGGGCGGACGACGCCGTCGCCCACCCGCTGCCGGATGGGCTGCACCCCGACACCGCCACGCACCGGATCATCGGCGAGCGGTTCGCGGCGCACGCCTTCACGCCGGCGGGTCCGTTCGGGCAGCCGACGTAGCCGACGGCGCGGCGAACTCGGCCGCCGTCACGAACCGCCCGTCCTCGACGCGCACGGTGAGCTCGCCGCCGTCGTCCGCCACCCGGCGGGCGAGGGTGGCCAGCCCGCGCAGCTCCGGCAGCGTGTCGTCCGCCACGCCGTCGTTCACCACGGTGATGCCGTGCCCGGTGAGCTCGATGCGCACCAGCGTGGCCCGCGAGTGCCGCAGGATGTTCGTGGTCGTCTCGCGCAGCACCTGGGCCAGCAGGTCGATCGCCCCGGCGCCGGCCTCGGCCCGCCGGTCCACGCGCACGCGCATGCCGGCCGCCTCCATGAGGTTGCGCGCGTTCTCCAGCTCCGCGGACAGGTTGAGCCGGCGCTGCCCGTAGGCGAGCTCCTTCGTCTGCGCGATCGTGTCGCCCACCAGGGCGTACATCTCGCTCAGCTCCTGCTCCACGCGCGCGGTGTCGCTGTGCACGAGCTTCTGCGCCAGCGCGATCTTCAGCTTGACCACGTGCAGGGTGTGGCCCTGGATGTCGTGCAGGTCGCTCGCGAACCGCATCCGCTCGCGCATGACCGCGAGCTCCGCGTCGCGCTCGCGGGCCTCCTCCAGCTCCGCCATCACGTCGTAGAACCCCTTGTTGGGGAACATCAGGCCGATCAGCACCACGGTGATGCCGGTCGGGATGACGACGGTCGCGAGCAGCTCGGACACCCCGGGGTCGGGGTGGCGGACCAGGCCCAGCGCGCCGACGACGGCGACGTACGCGGCGATCCCGACCGCGGCCGCAGCCCGGTGCCGCGGGAGCTGCGCCACGCTCAGGCCGGCGATGACGGCGAGCGCGTAGTACCCCGCCTGCGGGTCGCCACCGATCACCAGCACGGCGTAGGGCCAGACGGCCCCGGCCACGAGGAGGCAGGGCAGCGCGACCCGGTTGATCTGCCCGACCGTCCAGCGCTCGAAGGCCACGACGACCGCCACGATGCCCAGCCCCAGGACGACGACGTCGAGCGCGGTCTGCGCCTGGCGCACCAGCATGAAGACGCCGACGGCGACCAGCAGGGGCAGCATCATCGACAGGTTGAGCGCGCGGAACCGCCGCCGCGAGACCTGCGTGGAGTCGGGCGACCACGGGGCGGCCGGGAACCGGCGGAGCACCGGGCGAGCAGATCCAGCGGTCATGTGGTGGGTCGTCTCGTCGATCGGCAGGGGCCCTCCCAGTATGGTCGCCGTGGGCCGGCGCAGCAGTGACGCTGCGTCACACGTTCGGCCCACGGATGTCACGGCGGGGACCTGACGCCAGCACACTGTTCGGGGCGGGCCGCAGCGGGTGTGCTTGGGGGCATGACGACAACCCCCGCCATCGACATCGACCGGCTGAACGTCACCTACGGTGACTTCCACGCCGTCAAGGACCTCTCTTTCCAGGTGGAGCAGGGCGAGCTGTACGCGCTGCTGGGCACCAACGGCGCGGGCAAGACCTCGACCCTGGAGGTCGTCGAGGGGCACCGCAAGGCGTCGTCGGGCACGGTGCGCGTGCTCGGCAAGAGCCCGGCCGACCGCCGCGCGGTGCGGCCCCGGATGGGGATCATGCTCCAGGAGAGCGGCTTCTCCCCCGACCTCACCGTCGCCGAGACGGTCCGGCTGATCGGCCGGCTCAGCGGGCGCACCGACTCGGAGCGGCGGGTGCTGGGCGTCGTCGACCTGACCGGCAAGGCCGTAACGCGGGTCTCCCAGCTCTCGGGCGGCGAGAAGCGCCGGCTGGACTTCGCCACGGCGGTGTACGGGCGGCCCGAGCTGATCTTCCTGGACGAGCCCACGACCGGGCTCGACATCCAGTCCCGCGACGCGCTGTGGGACGCCGTCGAGCAGCTGCGCCACGACGGCTCAACCATCGTGCTGACCACGCACTACCTGGAGGAGGCGCAGCAGCGCGCCGACCGCATCGGGCTGATGCACCGCGGCACGTTCCGCCACGAGGGCACGGTCGCAGAGCTGACGCGCACCCTGCCGGCGGCCATCCAGTTCTCGCTGCCGCCGGGGGCGCCCGCGCCGCTGGTGCAGGCCGGGCCGGGGCCTGACGGCTCGTACCTCATCGAGACGTTCGAGCTGCAGTCCGACCTGAAGCAGCTCCTGGACTGGGCCCACGCGCACGACGTCGAGCTGCGCGGCCTGTCCGCCGCGCCCACCCGGCTCGACGACGTGTTCCGCGCCATCGACGCCGAGCCCGTCCCCGCCTGAGCCCCCGATACGACGAGAAACGGAAACCACCCGCCATGCTCTCCATCGCACGCAGCGAGCTCACCCAGATCTTCCGCAACCGGGCGGTGCTGATCACCAGCCTCATCATGCCCGTGGCGGTCGCCGTCTTCTTCATCCGGTTCCGCGAGACGTTCGGGCAGATCGGCAGCCTGGGCTACATCGGGGCGGTGATCGTCTTCACCATCGCGGCGTTCAGCCTCTACGCGACCACCGTGACCACGCTGGCCGCGCGGCGCCAGGACCTCTTCCTCAAGCGGCTGCGCTCCACCGCGGCGAGCGACGCGTCCATCCTGACCGGCCTGGTGCTGCCGATCAGCGCCATCTCCATGGTCCAGGTCGCCGTGATCCTCGGCGTGTTCGCCGGCCTCAGCGACGGGCCCGCCGACGTCCCGCTCCTGCTGCTCGGCGTCGTCGCGACGTTCGTGATGATGCTCGCCCTGGGACTGGCCACGGCCGGGATCACCAACTCCCCCGAGCACGCCCAGGTCACCTCGCTGCCCCTGACCCTGGGCGTCGTCGCGGTGACGAGCTGGGTCGGGATCACCGGCACGGAGGACCTCCCGCTGCTCAAGCGGCTCCTGCCCGGTGGGGCGGCCACCGAGCTGATCGTCAACGCCTGGAACGGCGGGGTGCCGCTGGGCGACTCGCTGCTCCTGCTCGGGCCGACGCTCGGCTGGGTCGTCGTGGCCGTCACGCTCGCCCTGCGGATGTTCCGCTGGGAGCCGCGGCACTGAGGCTGCCCGGACAGCGGTGCGCCCCGCCGTCGGCTCCCTTTCCGGGGGCC
>NZ_JBHVEG010000058.1:0-34454 GCF_042802395.1 Promicromonospora sp. NPDC057488 | reverse complement strand
GGTCCCCGGAGGGACCTGAGCGTCTGACACGTCCGTGCGCATCTGACAGGTGCAAGAATCGGTGCGATGAGTACCGCCCCCGCCTACCCCGCCCGCGCCGTCGTCGATCTCGACGCGATCCGCGACAACGTGCGCGCCCTGCGGACGACCGCCCCGACCGCCCAGGTCATGGCCGTCGTCAAGGCGGACGCGTACGGGCACGGGCTGGCCCCCTCGGCCCGGGCGGCGCTCGCGGGCGGTGCCACCTGGCTGGGCGCTGCGCAGAGCGTCGAGGCGCTCGCGATCCGAGCCGCCGTCGGACCCGGCCCGCGCATCCTGACCTGGCTCTACGCGCCCGGCGCACCCCTGGCCGACCTCGTCCGCGACGACATCGACGTCGCCGTCGCCGCGGCCTGGGCCCTCGACGAGGTGGCCGACGGCGCCCGCGCCGCGGGCCGCACCGCCCGGGTGCACCTCAAGGTCGACACCGGGCTGGGCCGCAACGGGATCATGCCCGCGGACCTGCCGGCCGTGCTCGACCGGGTCGCGGCGCTCCAGGCCGAGGGCGCGCTCGCCGTCGTCGGCCTCATGTCGCACTTCGCGCTCGCGGACGAGCCCGACGACCCGTCGGTCAAGATGCAGACCCACGTGTTCGAGGAGGCGCTCCGGACCGTCGAGGCGGCCGGGATCGACCTCGAGGTGCGGCACATCGCCAACTCCGCGGCGACCCTGACCAACCCGGCCGCCCACTACGACCTGGTGCGCCCGGGGATCGCCGTGTACGGGCTCTCGCCCGTGCCGCAGCTGGGCGCCCCGGGCGACTACGGGCTGCGGCCCGCCATGACGCTGGAGGCGCGGCTCGCGACCGTCAAGCGCGTGCCCGCGGGCCACGGCGTCTCCTACGGGCACTTCTACGTAACGCCGCAGGACACCGTGCTCGGGGTCGTCCCGCTCGGTTACTCCGACGGCATCCCGCGGCACGCGTCGGGCGGCTCGCTCGGCCCGGGCGGCCCGGTGCTGGTCGGGGGCGCGGTGGACGACGTCGCCGCGCCGGCGACCGGCCTCGGCACCGCGCGCGTGCTGCGTGTCGCGGGCCGGGTGTGCATGGACCAGATCATGCTGGACCTCGGCCCCTACGCGTCCGAGCAGGCCGGCGACGTCGTGACCTTGTTCGGGGCGTCCGACGGGCTCGCCCGCGCCGGGGCGCCCAACGCCGAGGACTGGGCACAGGCCGCCGGCACCATCAGCTACGAGATCGTGACGCGCCTCGGCGCGCGCGTGCCACGCGTTTACGTGGGCACGGCAGGAAGGGAGACCGCGTGAGCGGGGCAGTGAACGGACCGGGCGACATCACGACGTCGGAGGCGGTGGTGATCGAGCTGCCGGACGCCGACACGACGCGTGCCTTCGGAGCGGCCCTCGCCGGGGTGCTGCGCCCGGGAGACCTGGTGATCCTCACCGGCGACCTCGGCGCGGGCAAGACGACCCTGACGCAGGGGATCGGGGCGGCGCTGAACGTGCGCGGGCAGGTGGCGTCGCCCACGTTCATCGTGGCGCGTGAGCACCCGCCCCTGCCGCGCCCGGACGGGACGCGCGGGCCGGGCCTCGTGCACGTCGACGCCTACCGGCTCGGTGGGCTGGGCGAGCTCGACGCGCTCGACCTGGACTCGTCGCTGGAGGACTCCGTGACCGTCGTGGAGTGGGGGCGCGGCCTGGCCGAGGCCCTCGCCGACGACCGCCTGGAGATCGACCTGGAGCGCCCGCGCGGCGCCCCGTCGTTCGACCCCGGCGTGGAGCCCGAGGCCGACCCGGGGGCGGGCACCCGCACGGTGACGATCCGCGCGATCGGCCCGCGCTGGGCGGGCGTAGACCTGCGGTCGCTGGCGGGTGGTCGGTAGTTCGTCAGGTGATCGGCACCTCGGGCTGCCGATCGTCTGACCTACTGCCGATCATCTCCGGTGACCGGCTATACCCTGGTGACGTGGCCGTTCTTGCTCTCGATACCTCAGCAGCCGTCGCCGTCTCGCTCGTCGACGAGGAGGGCGCGCGTCTCGCGTCCCGCTCCTCCGACGAGCGTCGCCGGCACGCCGAGTCGCTCGCGCCCCTGATCACCGAGGTCCTCGACGAGGCCGGGATCGAGCGCGCCGACCTGACCGCCGTCGTCGCCGGTACCGGCCCGGCCCCGTTCACGGGCCTGCGCGTGGGCCTCGTGACCGCGCGGACGCTCGCGCTCTCCCTCGGCATCCCGGTGCTGGGCGTGCCCAGCCTCGACGCGCTCGCCGTCCAGGCCGTCAGCGACCTCGGGCTGCGCGCGGGTCAGGAGATCCTGGCCACCTCCGACGCCCGCCGCAAGGAGGTCTACTGGGCGCGCTACCGCGTGGTCGCGCACGAGGGGCCGCACGGCGTCCCCGTCGTGGAGCGGACCGCCGGGCCCGACGTCGACCGGGCCGGGTTCGTGGCCCAGGGCCAGCTCCCGACGCCTGACGGCGGCGACACCCCGCTGCCCGTCGTGGTCGGCGAGGGCGCGATGCTCTACCCCGAGTTCCTCCCGGTGGCCGACGACGCCCCGCTCGTCCCCGACGCGACGGTGCTCGCCCGGCTGGCGCTCGTCCGCCGCGCCGCGGGCGAGGAGCTGCCGACCGAGCCGCTGTACCTGCGGCGTCCGGACGTGCACGAACCCGGGTCCCCGACCGGCTCCGGGACCGGCTCGGCCACCACCATCACCACCACGGGCGGCGCCGCATGATCACCGAGGTGCGGCTGCGCCCGCTGCGCAGCGGAGACTTCGACCGCGTGCTGCAGCTCGAGCGCCAGCTCTTCGGCCGGGGCGCCTGGACGTACGGGATGCTCGCCGACGAGCTCGCCGGCCTGGGCCGCTGGTACGTCGTGGCGGAGCCGGAGCGGCTGGACCGCGCCGGGGACCAGCCCGTCGTCGGCTACGCCGGGCTCTGGTTCGACGGCGACGTCACGCAGATCATGACCATCGGCGTGGACCCCGACGTCCAGCGCCACGGTGTGGGCCGGCAGCTCATGGACGCGCTCATCGAGCGGTCCCGCAAGGTCAAGGCGGAGGCCGTGCTGCTGGAGGTGCGCGTGGACAACGCGCCCGCCATCGAGATGTACCGCGACTTCGGCTTCCAGATCCTCGGCGTGCGCAAGCGCTACTACCAGCCCGAGGACATGGACGCGTACACGATGCGCCTCGACCTCTCCGAGGTGGAGCACCCGACGGCGGACGCCGCCGTCGAGTCGCCGGTGGACGCCCCGGCCGCCGACACCCCCGACGACGCCACGGGAGACGCGGCATGAGGGAACGAGTCCTGGTCGACGCCGCGACGCTGGCGGCCGACCTGCAGGTCGGCGGCGCGCCGGACCCGGCCGAGGGGCGCCCCGTCGTGCTCGACGTCCGCTGGGCGCTCGGCATGACGGACGGCCACGACCAGTACCGCGCCGGGCACGTGCCGGGCGCCGTGTACGTGGACCTGGAGTCCGAGCTGGCCGCGCACGGCTCGCCCGCCGAGGGGCGGCACCCGCTGCCCTCGGCGGCCGCGTTCCAGGCGGCCGCGCGCCGCTGGGGCGTCTCGCCCGGCTCGCGCGTGGTGGTCTACGACTCCGTGGGCGGTACGTCGGCCGCGCGCGCGTGGTGGCTGCTGCGCTACTTCGGCGTGCCCGACGTCCGCATCCTCGACGGCGGCCTCGCCGCGTGGAGCGCGCAGGGCTCCGCCGTCGAGCCGGGGGACGTCACACCTGAGCCGGGCGACGTCGTCGTCCGCCCCGGCGGCATGCCCGTGATCGACGCCGACGGGGCGGCCGAGCTGGCCGACGGCCCCGGCGTGCTGCTGGACGCCCGGGCCGGCGAGCGGTACCGCGGCGAGGTCGAGCCCGTGGACCCGCAGGCCGGGCACGTCCCGGGCGCGGTCAGCGCGCCGACGGCCGAGAACCTGGGCGCGGACGGCCGGTTCCTGCCGACCGGGGACCTACGACGGCGGTTCGGGGCGCTGGGGGTCTCGACAGGCTCGACCGGCGGTGGGTCCGACGTCGTCGGCGTGTACTGCGGTTCCGGTGTCACGGCGGCGCACGAGGTGGCGGCGCTCGCCGTCGCCGGCGTGGACGCGGTGCTGTACCCGGGCTCCTGGTCGCAGTGGTCGAACGACCCCGCGCGGCCGGTCGCGGTGGGCTGAGCCGTCAGGGCGTGGGGCTGACCTCGTTGAGCACGAGGATCTTCTGCCACACCTTGCGGGCCATGCCGAGCGTCAGCGACTCGATGGTCGAGACCGTGTTCAGCACGATGTCGTCCTGCGACTCCTCGGCGCACAGCGCCGCCGCCTTGCCCACGATCGACAGCAGCTCGGTGCAGTACTCCAGGTAGTACTCGATCTGCTCGGGGGTCAGGTCGACGTCGTTGTTCTCCGACTCGCCCGCGAAGGCGTCCCGCAGGATCTCCGGCTCCTTGGTGAGCTGGTGCATGTCGATGATGTGCGCCAGGGAGCGCAGCCGGTGCAGCTTGGCCAGCAGGTCGGAGCGCTGCACCCGCTGCGGCACCGAGTGCAGCACCACGACGGCGACCGCGACGAACACGATGTCGTTCACGGCGCTCTCGATCAGGGGCAGCCAGTCGAGGCCGTTGTCCGGCGCCTCGGTGCCCGCGGCCTCGACGGCGAAGCCGAACGCGACCAGCGCCACGAGCACCACGAGGGCGATCAGGACGCGCGACCCGGCCTGCACCAGCCGGCTGCGGCGGCGGGTCCCGGCGGAGGTGTCCGCCACCTGCTCGGTCAGGGCCACGAGCTCCTGGGCCACGAGGTGGATGCCGCGGTCGGGGAACCGCGCGCCGATGCGGTCACGCAGCCGCCGGGCCGTGTCGATGACCGGGACGGGCTCGAGCTTCTCCAGTGTTCTGACCCACACGGGACGCAGCGTAGGGCCAGGGCACCCGACGGCGGGGCGTCGTCCGGGCCGCGCCCGGGGTGAAACCGCGCGAACGTCCTCCCGCCAACTTCATGCACGTTGATAGAGTCGGCGACCGCCCGTGCGAGAGTGCGCGGTCGCGGACGAGGAGCACGCGCATGGTACGTCGGGCCAACACTGCATCCGGGTTGTTCGCCGTTCTGGGCCTCGAACCGGCGCAGGAGCTCGCCTACCGGCACCTGCTGTCGGTCGGCTCGGCCAGCGTGGGCCAGCTCGCCGCGGCCATGGAGGTGGACCAGCCCGTCGCCGCGGCCTGGCTGGCCCGCCTGGAGAACCTGGGCCTGGTGCTGCCCGTCGACGGCACGGCCGGCTTCGCCGCCGTCGACCCCCGCAGCGCGCTCCGCGCCCTGACCGACGGCCACACCATGCACCTCAACCGGCTGCGCGAGCACATCCCGGAGCTCGCCACCGTGTTCGAGGACGCGCGCCGCGGCTCCGACGCGCCGACCCTGACCCGCCTGGTCTCCGGGCACAGTGACATCGCGGACTGGTACGGACGCCTCGGGCACGAGGTGGAGGGGGAGTTCCTGGCCTTCGACCGGCCGCCGTACGTGGTCACGCCCACGGACTCGCTGGAGGACCTGGCGATCTCGCGGGGCGTGGTGTGGCGGTCCGTCTACGGAGCGGCATCGTTCGACCTGCCGGGACGGCTGGACCGGGTGCGCCGCGACATCGCGATGGGGGAGCGGGCCCGGGTGACCGCGACGGTACCGGTCAAGCTCGCGATCATCGACCGGCGCCTCGCCCTGGTGTCGCTCAACCTGTCCGAGGAGGCGCCCGAGGCCCTCGTGACGGCGTCGCCGCCCCTGGTGGAGGCGCTGTGCCTGATGTTCGAGAGCTACTGGGAGGGCGCCCAGCCGCTGCGCCAGTGGCGGTCCGAGGGCGCACCCGAGCCGCGTCCGGCGTCGGGGCGCTCGCGGGGCGACCGTGATCCGACTGCGGAGGAGCGGGAGCTGCTCGCCCTGCTGACCGCGGAGGTCAAGGACGACGTCATCGCCCGCGAGCTCGGCATCTCGGTCCGGACGCTCGGGCGCCGCCTGCGCGACCTGATGGACGCGCTCGGGGCGACCAGCAGGTTCCGCGCCGGTGCCGAGGCCGCGCGGCGCGGCTGGATCTAGCGCGCCGGACTACCCGGACGCTCGTCCGCGGTCCGGCTCAGACGGTGTTGTCTGCCGTCTGAGCCTGCGGTTCGCTCCGGGCGGTGCGCCTCGTTCCTCGGCGCTCCGCCTGCGCTCACCTCCGGCTCAGACGGTGATGGTCGTGAGCGGCATCGACGAGTCCACCGGGATGTCCAGGTTGCTCGGCGCCACCCCGGCCCGCACGACGGCGGAGCCGAGCGCCGCGATCATCGCGCCGTTGTCCGTGCAGTAGCGGATGGGCGGGATCCGCAGGTCGATGCCGGCCTCGGCGCAGCGCTTGGCCGCCATCTCGCGCAGCTGGCTGTTGGCGGAGAACCCGCCGCCGACCACCAGCGTGTCGACGCCGTGCTTGTGGCACGCGGCGATGGTCTTGGCCGTGAGCACGTCGGCGACGGCCTCGGCGAACGACGCCGCGACGTCGTTCACGGGGATCTCCTGCCCCGCGTCCGTGCGGGCCTCGACCCAGCGGGCCACCGCCGTCTTGAGGCCCGAGAAGGAGAAGTCGTAGGCGTGCTTGGCCTGGTCCTTCGCGGCGGTGAGGCCGCGGGGGAACCGGATGGCCGTCGGGTCGCCCTCGCGCGCGAGCCGGTCGATGTGCGGTCCGCCGGGGTAGGGCAGGCCGAGCAGGCGACCGACCTTGTCGAAGGCCTCGCCCGCGGCGTCGTCCAGCGTGGAGCCGAGCTCGGTGACGTTCGTGGCGATGTCGTCCACCAGCAGCAGCGAGCTGTGCCCGCCGCTGACCACGAGCGCCATCGCCCGCTCCGGCAGCGGCCCGTCCACGAGCTGGTCCACGCACGCGTGGCCGATCACGTGGTTCACGCCGTACAGCGGCTTGTTCAGGCCGATGGACAGGGCCTTCGCAGCCGAGGCGCCGATGGTGAGCGGCCCGACGAGCCCGGGGCCGGCGGTCACTGCGACCGCGTCCACCTCCGACAGGTCGACGTCCGCCTCGCCCAGGGCCTTCTGGATGGTGGGGATCATCGCCTCGAGGTGGGCGCGGCTGGCGACCTCGGGGATGATGCCGCCGTAGCGGGCGTGCTCCTCCATCGAGCTGGCGACGGCGTCGACCAGCAGGTCGTTTCCGCGGACCAGCGCGACGCCGGTCTCGTCGCAGGAGGTCTCGATACCGAGCACCAGTGGATCTGCCATGTGCTCCAGCCTAGTTCCCCGGCGGCGATGAGCGGGGAACCGGTGCGGATGTGACACGCGGACGTGCGGGACGTCACGGTTGAATCTGGAACTATCGCTTGGAGCAACTTGTTCCACTCCGCATGACACAAGCACTTGAGGCCACCGCACCGCTCGCCATCGACGACGCGACCGCGGACCGCCTGTTCCGTACCGCGCGGACCGTGACGACCTTCGCGGAGTCCGAGGTCACCGACGAGCAGCTCACCGCCGTCTACGACCTCATCAAGTGGGGCCCGACGATGATGAACACGAGCCCGCTGCGGATGCTCGTCGTCCGCACGCCGGAGGCCCGGCAGCGCCTCGTCGGCCACATGCCCGAGAACAACCAGGAGCGCGTCTCCAAGGCCCCCGTCACGCTCGTGCTCGCCTACGACACCGACTTCCACGAGCGCCTCGACGTGCTGATCCCGCACATGCCGGGCGCCCGCGAGATGTTCGCCGGGGACGCCGGGGCGCGCGCCGGGATGGCGCGCACCAGCGCCCTGCTCCAGGCCGGCTACCTGCTCGTGGGCCTGCGGGCAGCCGGCCTGGCGGTCGGACCGATGAACGGCGACTACGCCGGGATCGACGCGGAGTTCTTCGCCGAGAACGGCTGGAAGGGCTTCCTCGTGGTCAACGTCAGCGCGGCCGACGGCGCCGACACCACCCGCCCCCGCGCTCCGCGCCTGAGCTTCGACGACGCCGCGCAGGTCATCTGACCGACGCGGGCCGCCGTCAGGCGGGCAGCGGCCGGCCGGCGCGCATCTCCTCCATCATGGCGCGCACCACCGGCACCAGGTCGCCGTCGTGCGCCGCGGCCACCTCCTGCTGGCGCCGGTAGGACGGGCCCGTGCGGATGATGTCCCGCACGCCGGCCAGCTCCGCGGCACAGCCCAGGCGGTGCGCCACGGGCTCGAGCTCGACCAGCAGCTTGCCGATCGCGTCGACGACGTGGCCCTGGTTGCCGTGCGCGTCGAGGATCACCGTGGCGTCCAGCCCGTAGCGGGCCGAGCGGAACTTGTTCTCGGTCACGTACCAGGGCGGCAGCTCGACCAGGTCCCGCCCCTGGTCGAGCTGCGTGGACAGGTGCTCCACGAGGCAGTGCACCAGCGCGGCCAGCGTGAGGGCCTCCGTGAGGTTGGTCGGGCCGTCGCACACCCGGACCTCGAGCGTGCCGAACTTCGGCGACGGGCGGATGTCCCAGTGCACCTCGTTGAACGCCTCGACGGCTCCGATGTGCAGCATGTCGCCCGCGTACGCCTCGAGCTCCTGCCAGGTCTCGAACGCGACCGGCAGGCCCGAGCTCGGGATCTGCTGGAACAGCAGCGACCGGTTCGAGGCGTAGCCCGAGTGCTCACCCGCCCAGTACGGCGAGGCGGCCGAAAGCGCCTGCAGGTGCGGGAAGTACTTGAGCATCCCCCGCATCAGCGGCAGCGCCTTCTCCCGGTCCTCGATGCCGACGTGGACGTGCAGCCCCCAGATGATCAGCTGCGTGCCCCACACCCCCGTGCGCTCGCGGATCCGGGCGTAGCGCTCCTTGTCGCCGATCTCCTGGTCGGCGCCCCGGGCGAACGGGTGCGTGCCACCGCCCATGAGCTCCAGGCCCATCGGGTCGGTCACCGTGCGCACGCGCTCGAGCGTGCGGGTGAGGTCGGCCCCGGCCCCGGCCACGGTGCTGCCCACGCCCGAGACCAGCTCGATCGTGTTCTTCATGTACTCGCCCGTGACGTGCGGGACCAGCCCGCCGGGACCGTGCTGCCGGTTGCCGCCGTCGCGCGCGAGAGCCTCGAGCACCTCCGGTCCCGCCTGGGACAGGTCGGCGGTCCCGGGCTCCACGAGCCCGATCTCCCACTCGATCCCCACGGTCGACCGTGGGGACTCGCCGAAGCCGAGCTGGGCCGGCGAGCTCATACGGCTCCCAGGGGTTCGACGAGCAGTATCTGTTGGTTGCCTGCAACACGGGTGAGCACGATCGTCGCCTCCTCGGTTCCGGTGAGCACGAGCTGCTTGCGAAGTTGTTCAGGCACCACGGCGGTGCCCCGCTTCTTGATCGTGACGCGCCCGACGTTCCGGTCGCGCAGGTAGGACTTCAGCCGCTTCAGGCCGAACGGCATGGTGTCGAGCACCCGGTACCCGGTCGCGATCGGGGCCTGCGCCCCGGCCGGGTCGGCGGGCCGGGCCGGCGGCAGGGCGGCCGGGTCGTCGGTGGTCACGTACGCGATGGTCGGGTCGACGAGGCGCCCGCCCAGCTCGGCGGCGGCCTGACCCACCAGCCCCGCGCGGATGACGGCGCCGTCGGGCTCGTAGAGGAACTGGCCGACGCCGCCGACGTCCGGCTCGACGTCGTCGCCACGCACGGTGCGGCTGAGGGTGTGCTCCTTGCCGTCGTCGTCGGTGAAGCTGCGCAGCACGAGGGCCGAGCGGCCGGGGCCGTCGGGTGCGAGCGGGCCGAACCACAGCCCGGCCTCGACCACGTCGCCGTTCACGGAGACCCACTGGGTCTCGGCGTCGTCGGGCAGGCCCTCGTGCGCGATTCCGGGACCCACCTTGATGCCGACGGCGGGCACGGTCTCGCGCAGCGCCCAGACCGAGTCGAGCGGCGGCTCGTAGGCGTGCGGGTCGAAGATGCGGCGGCTGCGGCCGCCCGACCCGCCGCGCACGCGCCGGGCGGGGTCGGCGTAGACGCCCTCGATGCCCTCGGCGCTCAGGTCCAGCGTCAGGCCGTCGGCGTGCCGTACCTCCGCCTCGGGGAAGTGGCGCAGGTTCCACTGCGCGATGGCGGCCGTGCACTCGTCGAGGTCGGTCGCGACGACGCGCAGGCCCGTCCCGGCGAACGCGAGGGAGTCGGCGCCGATCCCGCAGGTGAGGTCGGCGAGCGCGGTGATGCCCGCGTCGAGGTACCGCCGGGCGTGCAGCGCCGCGACCACGAGCCGGGTGGCCTGCTCCAGGCCGTCCGCGGTGAACAGCATCCCGTCGGCGAAGTCGCCGAACTTGGCCCGTGCGCGGGCGCGCAGCCGGGACTGGGTGACCACGGCGGCCGCGAGGTCCGCCGCGACACCCTGGGAGCGCAGGGTGGTCACGGTCTTCATCGCGTCGCGCTCGTCGTACGGCGGTAGTGCCGCAAGCAGGGCCCAGCCGTCAGGGCTGAGGAGTTTGCTAAGAATCGCCGCATCCATGGGAAGATCTTTCCACCTTTGTCCTGGTCATGACGAGTAGCCGGGCGCAACCTTTTGGTGGAGATGACGAGATTTCGACGTCCTGGCGGCGAGTCGGCCCCTGGGCGTGTGAGCGACTCCACGCGATTGGCACTCGCCTTGACCGAGTGCTAGCGCCGACCTAGATTTGGGGTTGTTCACCGCCGCGGAACCCGGTACCCGGGCCTCGCGGCGGAGGACCCAGACGTTCGTGCCCGCCGGCACCCGCGACGACGGCGGACCGTCGAACGTTCGAGCCCCTTAAGTCAACCACGCAGCTGATCACTCGATCCGCTCACGAAAGAGGAGGTCCGACGTGTCGGTCCCCATCAAGCCGCTCGAGGACCGGATCGTCGTCAAGGCTCTCGAAGCCGAGACCACGACCGCTTCCGGCCTGGTCATCCCGGACACCGCCAAGGAGAAGCCCCAGGAGGGCGAGGTGCTGGCCGTGGGCCAGGGCCGCATCGACGACAACGGCAACCGTGTGCCGCTGGACGTCGCCGTCGGTGACAAGGTGATCTACTCCAAGTACGGCGGCACCGAGGTCAAGTACGCGGGCGAGGAGTACCTGGTGCTCTCGACCCGCGACGTCCTCGCGGTGGTCGTGGGCTGATCCAGCCCACGCCAGGTAGATAGACGAAGGCCCCGCACCAATCGGTGCGGGGCCTTCGTCCTGGCGGAGCCTCGGTGCTGTCTGTCTGTGGTGCCGTGCCTGGTGCGCGTGCCTGCATGTCTGGCGCGCGGCGGACGTGCTTCGGCGCACGCCTGTCCCAGCGGGGTGCTGCTTCCTCAGGCGTTGTGCCTCAGGTGCCGCGCGACGTCGTGCGGCAGAAGTTGTTCGGCCTGGTCAGGCAGGCTTCGTCAGGCAGGCTTTGTCAGGCGGAGACGGACTTGCCGGCGAGGATCGCCGACCGCTCGTCCTCGCTGAGCCCGCCCCAGACGCCGTACGGCTCGCGCACGCGGAGCGACTGCTCGCGGCACTGCATCATCACGGGGCAGGAGCGGCAGATCGCCTTCGCGGCCTCGGCGCGACGCCGGCGGGTTGATCCGCGCTCACCCTCGGGGTGGAAGAAGAGGGTGTCGTCCGCGTCGCGGCACGCGCCCTGGTACTGCCATTCCCACAGTTCCATTACCGGACCGGGAAGCCTCGAGATCTCCGTCATGGCGAACAACCTACAAGTTGTGCAGAAGTTGTTCAAGGGGCAATTTCGCTTCATCTCGATCGAATCGAGCCAGCCCGAAGCGGTTCGGCCCTGACCGGATTTGTTCCAATCTGGACTGGAATCCACCGAGATCGGCGGCACGCCGGGTTTCGCAGTGGCGCGGAGAGGGTCCGGTCGGCAGAATCGAGTCCATGACTTCTTCGCGACCCGCCCAGAACTCGGGCGGGTCACGTACATCCAGCCCCGGACTGGCTGTCGCCGCGGTAGCCCGGCGCCTCGGGGTCGCTCCCGCGACCCTGCGTACGTGGGACCGCCGCTACGGCCTCGGCCCCTCGGGCCGCACCGCTGGATCGCACCGCCGCTACACGCCGGACGACGTCGCCCGGCTCCTCGTCATGCGCCGGCTGACCCTCGAGGGCGTGGCCCCGGTCGACGCCGCCCGCGCCGCGGTCGAGGCGGGGGACGCGGAGCTCCAGGTCGCCACCAAGACCGCTCCCGCGCTGCCCGCGGTGCGGGTCGAGGGCGACCTGGAGACCGACGAGGTCGACGACGTCGACGACGGGGAGTTCGCCGAGAAGTTCGTCGGCACCGTCGAGGCCCCGGCCGAGGACGACGAGCCGGAGCCCGAGGACGAGGCGCAGCTCGACGACGAGACCGACGACCCCGCGCCGGCGCCGGACGGTGAGCGCTCCGAGGAGCCGCGTGGCCGCGCGCACCTGCGGGCGCTGCCCGGCGGGGCGTCCGGCGGTGGCGGAGCCGGCGGGCCCGTGGCCCCGGTTCCGGCCGGCGGGCCGCGCTCGGCGGCGTCCCCGGCGCCGACGTCGGGCCGGGTGTCCGCCCTGGTCGACGCAGCGCTGGCGTACAGCCGGACCGCGTGCGACAACCTCCTGGTGCTGGGCCCGGACGGCGACCCGGCCACCTGGTGGACCGAGCTCGTCGAGCCGGCCTGGCTCCGGCTGTCCGAGCGGACGGTCCTCGCGGGCCCGGGCGAGATGCCCGAGGTGGTGCTCGCGACGGCGGCCCTGCGCGCGCTGCGCAACTACATCGAGGAGTTCGAGCGCGTCATGGTCGAGGCGGGCGGCCCGCCGGCCAACCACCCGAGCCGGATGCGCAAGATCGTCCTGGTGTTCGCCGCCCCCGACGAGGTGGTCCCGCTCTCGGCGCACGCGCTCGCCGCGGCGCTGGCCGCACAGGGCTCGATGGCGCGCATCGTCACCGGTCCCGCGAGCACGCACCGCTCGGTCGAGCTGGTCACCATGGTCCGCCCGACTGCGGTGGTGCTGGCCACCACGCAGAACAAGCCGGACCTCGACGTCGTGCACGCGGTGAACGAGAGCTACCCGGAGCTGCCGATCTTCGTGGGCCTGCGGGCCGACGCGGCCGCCACCGAGCTGCCCTTCGGGCCCACGGTGCAGCGGGTGCGCTCGTTCACCGGCCTGCTGCACGAGGTGCTCGCCGTCATCAAGGCGAGGTGACGCACGCCTCGGGCCGGTACCACGGCCCGGCCGAGATCTGCGGTCGCGGCGGCCGTAGACTTGCTGCATGACGGACCAGACCTCGCCGGGCGACCCGTTCGGTTTCCTCGGGCTCACCTATGACGACGTCCTGCTGCTGCCGGGTTACTCCGACCTGGCGCCGTCGGACATCGACACGACGTCTCGCCTCACGCGCGAGATCTCGCTCAAGATCCCGCTGATCTCAGCGGCGATGGACACGGTCACCGAGTCGGCCATGGCGATCGCCATGGCGCGTCAGGGTGGCCTCGGCGTACTGCACCGCAACCTCTCCATCGAGGACCAGGCCACCCAGGTGGACCTCGTGAAGCGGACGCAGACCGGCATCATCACGAACCCCGTCACGATCGGCCCGGACGCCACGCTCGAGGAGCTCGACACCCTCGCGGGCCAGTTCCGGATCTCCGGCTTCCCGGTGGTCGACGCCGAGAACAAGCTCATCGGCATGGTCACCAACCGCGACCTGCGCTTCACGCCCGTCGCCGAGTGGGCCACCACCAAGGTGGACGAGGTGATGACGCCGCAGCCGCTGATCACCGGCCCGGCCGGCATCTCGCGGGACGACGCCACGAAGCTGCTGCGCAAGCACAAGCTGGAGCGCCTCCCCCTGATCGACCCCGACGGCCGCATCACGGGGCTCATCACCGTCAAGGACTTCGTGAAGTCGGAGCAGTTCCCGAACTCGTCCAAGGACGGCCAGGGCCGCCTCATGGTCGGCGCCGCGATCGGCTACTTCGGTGACGCGTGGCAGCGTGCCACCGCTCTGATCGACGCCGGCGTGGACGTGCTCGTGGCCGACACCGCGCACGGCAACGTGCGCATGCTGATCGACATGGTCAAGCGCCTCAAGACCGACCCGGCCACCAAGGACGTCCAGGTGATCGGCGGCAACGTCGCCACGCGCCAGGGCGCGCAGGCGTTCGTCGACGCCGGGGCCGACGCGGTGAAGGTCGGCGTCGGGCCGGGCTCCATCTGCACCACCCGCGTCGTGACCGGCGTGGGCGTGCCGCAGATCACCGCCGTCTACGAGGCGTCGCTCGCCTGCAAGCCGGCGGGCGTGCCCGTCATCGCCGACGGCGGCCTGAAGCACTCGGGCGAGATCGGCAAGGCCATCGTGGCCGGCGCCGAGTCCGTGATGCTGGGCTCGCTGTTCGCGGGCTGCGAGGAGACCCCGGGCGACCTGGTGCTCGTCAACGGCAAGCAGTTCAAGACCTACCGTGGCATGGGCTCGATGGGCGCCATGTCCTCGCGCGGCAAGAAGTCCTACTCCAAGGACCGGTACTTCCAGGCCGAGGTCACCAGCGACGACAAGATCGTGCCCGAGGGCATCGAGGGCCAGGTCG
Organism: Promicromonospora sp. NPDC057488; assembly: GCF_042802395.1. Classification (NCBI taxonomy): domain Bacteria; kingdom Bacillati; phylum Actinomycetota; class Actinomycetes; order Micrococcales; family Promicromonosporaceae; genus Promicromonospora; species Promicromonospora sp. NPDC057488. The sequence goes on along the minus strand of NZ_JBHVEG010000058.1, from coordinate 19,984 downwards.
CCTACAAGGGGCCGCTGGCCACCGTGGCGCACCAGCTCATCGGCGGTCTGCACCAGACGATGTTCTACACCGGCGCGCGGACCGTCCCCGAGCTGCAGGCCGAGGGCCGGTTCGTCCGCATCACGTCGGCGTCGCTCAAGGAGAGCCACCCGCACGACGTGCAGATGACGGTCGAGGCGCCGAACTACAGCGGGTTCTGACCCGCACCCGTCCGACCCGCACGACGTGTCAGACCCACAGGTCCCTCGGGTGACCTGTGGGTCTGACACGTTGTGGGGCTGATCTCGTCGGGGCAGGTCAGCTCGACATGACGCGCGCGTGCAGGGCCTGCACCGCGTAGCGGGCCGACCAGAACGCGCCGTGCTGCCACGCGGAGACCTCGGACATCCAGTCGCCCGCGAAGTACACGTTGCCCGCGCCCTGCTGCAGCAGCCGGAAACCGGCCGACGAGGTGTTCGGGTAGGCCCAGGCGCCCTCGACGTAGGGCACCTTGTGCCAGGCGATCGAGAACGACGTGTCCAGCTCGCTGCGGTACTTCTCCCCGTGGATCTTCACGCCCTGCTCGACGGCGCGCAGCTCCCGCTGCTTCGGCGTCATGTCCGCGTACGTGCGGGCGTTGGTGCCCGTGTTGTAGTAGCCGACCACCAGGCCCTTGCGCTCGCCGTACCCGTAGGACGGGTACCAGACGTGGGCGAGGTCCATGTCGGTCTCGGTGATCCCGCCGAAGATCCGGTGGTCGTCCTCCCAGAACCGGGACCGGTACTGCAGGCCGATCTTGCCGGCGGGGGAGCCCACCGCGAACTCGCCGAGCGCCGCGTCGATCTGCGGCCCCCAGTTGGTGTCCCACCGCCGCATCAGGCCGGCCGGCGCCGCGACGACCGCGAAGTCCGCCTCGATCTGCCGCTCCCGCCCGTTCGCGGGGGTGTAGGTGACCTTGACCCCGCGGCTCGTGTTCTCCACGCCCGTGACCGGGGAGCGGAAGTGCACGTTCTGGCTGCCGATGGCCCGCACCAGGTACTGGTACGTCGTGTCCATGCCGCCCTTGGGCTGGAACATGAGCATCGACTGCTCCCAGTTGATCTCGAACGGGAAGTACTGGCCCACCTTCGAGGCCAGCACCTCGGAGACCGTGCCGGGTCCCGACAGTGGCGTGCCGTGCTCGTTCCAGGCCGACGGGTAGACCTCGAAGCCGCGGTTGCTGCCGCCGGCGTAGGTGCCGTCCGACTTGAGCGAGCCCCAGCTCCGCAGGAAGGACCGCAGGTTGTCCTTGTCCTCGGCGGTCAGCTTCTGGTCCAGGGCGCCCTGGTCGGTCGCGTGGTGCAGCAGCTCGGAGGTATAGCCGAAGACGTCCGCCTTGGCGGTGCGGTAGCGCACCGGGTTGCCCGGCGTCGCGCCGGTCCGCTCGTTGTAGAGGTAGGCGTCGGCGTTCGCGTTGGTGAAGACCTCGTACGGCACACCCAGCTCGCGGATGTAGTCCATGGTGACCATCCACTGCGCGATGCGGCCCGCCCCGGCGTTCATGTAGATGCCGTCGGCGAACCGCGCGGTCTGCTTGACCCCGTTGATGTCGGTCTCGCTGTCGCCCCCGCGGATCGTCAGCGTCCGCCCGCCGGGACGGTGCCGCGCCTCGAGCACGGTCACGTGGTAGCCGGCTTTCTGCAGCTCGTACGCGGTCGCGAGACCGGCGGGACCCGCACCGACGACCACGACCTTCTTCGTGGACCGGCCGGTCAGCGTGAAGTCGCCGGCCTTCGGGGGAACCCAGGACTCGGCTCTCGGCTGGGCCGCGGCGGTGGGGGCCAGACCCATCGCGCCCATCGTCGCGAACATGACACCGGCGCTGGAGCCGGCGCCGACGGCCTGCAGGAAGTTACGGCGGGAGACACCTGGGGTGCTCTTCTCGGTGACCACGGTCCCTACCTCTCGTGTCGACAGGCCTGACGCACGCGAACCTCGGCCGGGAAGCCGGGGGCCGCCGTCAGCACCGCGCCGGACGCTATGGACCGGAAGTCACCGTTGCGAGTCTCCGCCGTTACTGCGCAGTTGCGCGTAGTAACCATGTTGTTTCCGGGTTCTGCCGCAGGTCAGCGTTTGCGTAGGAACGATTCGAATCAGGCGTCGGAGCCGTTCCCGACGCGACCCGAAGCGGACATCCCGCCGAAACTCCCCGTGGCTAGCGTCCGCGCCACCCGGTGCCGTACGCCGGACCACACCGCATCCGGGCGCCTCGCGGCCCCGGCCCGGCCAGATGGAGGAGCACCATGAAGAACCGTGCCGCGCTGATCACCGCCGTCGTCGTCACTGCCGCGATCGCGGTCCCCGGGACCGCCTTCGCCGCCGCCCACGCCTTCCGGCCCGACCCCACGCGCGCCCACTCGTTCGTCACCGGGGACACCCCGCTCATCGCCGACGGCGTGGCGATCGGGAAGAACGTGTCCTGGTACAAGTCCTCCGGCCTCGGCCCGGCCGCCCGGAACACCACGCCCGGGGTGAGCGCCGAGGAGCGGTACATCCCCACCGACGTGTTCCCCGGCGGGGAGCTGCCCGCGGGCGTCACCCTCACCGAGGCCCAGGGCATCAACGCCCTCATGCGGATCGGCGAGAACCTGGACAAGGCGGGGCTGTCGTACGACGACGTCGTCTCGATGCGTGTGTTCCTGCAGAACCCCAAGGGCGCCGAGAAGATGGACTTCGCCGGGTGGAACCGGGCCTACCGCCAGTTCTTCGCGAACACGAACCTCGCCACCGGCGAGGTGCTCGACGTGCAGCTCGGTTCGGCTACGACCGAGCCCATGGTCGTGAACGAGGCGCGGCCGTCGCGCTTCGCGCTGGAGGTCGAGAACCTGCCGGTGGACGGCTGGCTCGTCGAGGTAGAGGTCGACGCCGTCTACTCGCGCTGAGCGGCGGCCGCGCCCCGGTCATTCCGCGGGGCGCGGCCACCCGCCTGGCCCGTCAGGCGCTCGTCGCGTGCTGCACCGGCCAGGCGCCCGACGCGTCGGGGCCGGTCAGACCCTGCTCGCGGCGCCACTCGTTGAAGCTGACCGCCCACTGGCGGTGCGCGCCGATCTGCTGCTGGTGCAGGTCGGCCAGCGACATGCGGGACAGCTGCGGGAACCGCCGCGCCAGGGCCTCCAGCACGTCGAGCGTCGCCAGCACGTCCACCTCGGCGGTGTGCAGGTCGCCGTCGGAGGTGACGCCGTACCACTGGGACAGGTCGCCGAGGCGGCGCTTGCCCGGGCGGTACCGGTCCAGCCAGCGGTCGATGACCAGCGGGTCGACGACCGGCTCGACGGGCCGGCCCAGGCGCTGGGGCAGGGTCTTGAGCCCGTGGCGCTGCAGCTCGGAGTCGAGCAGCGACAGGTCGAAGGCGGCGTTGTAGGCGACCACCGGGACGCCCTCGGCGAGCTGCTCGGCGAGGGCGGCGGCGATCTCCTCCAGCGCCTCCCGGGGCGCCACGCCGTGGGCGCGGGCGTGCTCGGTGGAGATGCCGTGGATGGCGGCGGCCTCCTGCGGGATCTCCACACCCGGGTCCATCAGCCAGGTGCGCACCTCGGTGCCGGCGCCGGGCGTACGCAGCACGAGGGCCGCGGTGACGATGCGGTCGCCCGTGACGTCCACCCCCGTGGTCTCGGTGTCGAAGCCCAGCAGCGGCCTGTGGATCCAGGTCTCGTTCATGATGTCCTCCCTGCTCGTCCGGGTTCACCGGTGCGTCCAGGGAGAACCCTGCCACCGCTCACTGACACTGTGGTTCGTGCCACCCCGCACATCACCGAGACACTGCGCGCCGGGTCAGCAGCGATGGGTAGGCTTGGCGGGTGAGCAACGAGATCGAGATCGGACGCGGCAAGCGTGGGCGGCGCGCCTATTCCTTCGACGACATCGCGGTGGTGCCCTCCCGGCGCACACGCGACCCGAAGGACGTCTCGGTCGGCTGGCAGATCGACGCGTACCACTTCGACCTGCCGATCCTCGCGGCCCCCATGGACTCGGTGATGAGCCCCGACAGCGCCGTCGCGCTGGGCCGCTTCGGCGGCCTGGGTGTGCTCGACCTCGAGGGCCTGTGGACCCGCTACGAGTCGCCCGAGCCGCTGCTCGCCGAGATCGCGGCCCTGCCCGTCGGCGAGGCGACGCACCGCATGCAGGAGATCTACTCCGAGCCCATCAAGCCGGAGCTCATCACGCAGCGCCTCAAGGAGATCCGCGCGGCCGGCGTCACCGTCGCCGGCGCGCTGACCCCGCAGCGCACGCAGGAGTTCTACAAGACGGTGGTCGACGCCGGCGTCGACCTGTTCGTCATCCGCGGCACCACGGTCTCGGCCGAGCACGTCTCGGGCAACGCCGAGCCGCTCAACCTCAAGCGCTTCATCTACGAGCTCGACGTGCCCGTCGTCGTCGGCGGGGCCTCGACCTACACGGCCGCGCTGCACCTGATGCGCACGGGCGCCGCCGGCGTGCTCGTCGGCTTCGGCGGCGGCGCCGCCCACACCACGCGTGTCAGCCTCGGCATCCACGCCCCCATGGCCACCTCGGTGGCCGACGTCGCCGCGGCCCGCCGCGACTACCTCGACGAGTCGGGCGGCCGGTACGTGCACGTCATCGCCGACGGCGGCGTGGGCCACTCCGGCGACATCGTCAAGGCCGTGGCCTGCGGCGCGGACGCCGTCATGCTCGGCGCCGCGCTCGCGCGGGCCGCCGAGGCCCCCGGCAAGGGCTTCCACTGGGGCCCCGAGGCGCACCACCCGCAGCTGCCGCGCGGCGAGCGCGTCGAGGTGGGCACGGTCGGCACCCTGGAGGAGATCCTCTTCGGGCCGGGCAAGCAGGCCGACGGCACGCTCAACCTCGTGGGCGCCCTGCGCCGCGCGATGGCGACCACCGGCTACTCCGACCTCAAGGAGTTCCAGCGGGTCGAGGTCGTCGTGTCGCCGTACCAGCCACGGTGACGCCCGTGTCCGGTACCGAGCCGCTCGCCCCGGTCCTGGCCGCGGCGCCCGCGGCCGACGGGGAGTTCGTCGAGATCACGGACGCCGACGTCGACCAGGTGGTCGAGCTGTGGCGGGAGTGCGGGCTGACCAGGCCGTGGAACGACCCGCACCTCGACATCGCCGACGCCCGCGCGGGCAGCGCCTCGACGGTGCTGGTCGCCCGGGCCGACGGTCGCGTGGTGGCGTCCGCGATGGCCGGTCACGACGGGCACCGCGGCTGGCTCTACTACGTGGCGGTGGCGCCCGGGCTGCAGGGCACGGGCTTGGGCCGGGCCGCCGTGGTCGCGGCCGAGGCCTGGCTGGTGGCGCGCGGCGCGCGCAAGATCCAGCTCATGGTGCGCACCACCAACACGGACGTGGTCGGGTTCTACGAGCAGCTCGGTTACGCCGACCAGGAGTGCACCGTGCTGGGCCGCTGGGTCGAGCCGAACTGACCCTGCGCGGTCCCGCCCGAGGCGAGATCGCGGCCGCTACCACGAACCGACATGAAAGTCAGTTTCACACATCTATCAATACGTGGTGCAGGGTTTTGCGCGTAGGGTGGCCGCCATGATCGACGACACAGCAGCCGACGCAGCCGCGAGTGGTGCCGTCGGCGGGGTGCTCGACCCCGAGCATCCGCAGGGAACCTTCGTTCTCGAGCCTGGCGTGATGGCGCCGCTGGTGGCTCGGATCGCGACCTCCGAGGCTTCCGGCACGCACCGCTCGACGTGTCCGTTCACGGGTGCTCCCCTCGTGACCTTCCCGATTTCCTCCGCCGACGACGTGGCCGCTTCCGTCGTCCGCGCGCGGGTGGCGCAGCGCGGCTGGGCGCGCCTCCCGGTGCGCGACCGCGCCGGGGTGCTCCAGCGGCTCGGCCGCATCGTCCTGGAGAGACAGTCCGAGGCGCTCGACCTGATCCAGCTCGAGACCGGCAAGTCGCGGCGCGCCGCGTTCGAGGAGATCGCGGACATCGCGCAGGTCGCCCGGCACTACGCCGTCCGCGGTGAGCGCTACCTGGCCTCCCGTCGGGTGCGCGGCATGGTCCCGCTGCTGGCGGGCGTGCAGGTGCACCGCCGGCCCGTCGGCGTCGTCGGTGCGATCGCGCCCTGGAACTTCCCGCTGGTGCTCGCGCTCTCCGAGGCCCTGCCCGCGCTGCTGGCCGGCAACGCCGTGGTGCTCAAGCCGGACCCGCAGACCACCCTCACCGCCCTGTGGGCCGCCGAGGCCCTGGACGACGCCGGCCTGCCGGCGGGCCTGTTCCAGGTGGTCGCGGGCGGGCCGGACGTGGGCGAGGCGCTGATCGAGCACGTGGACCACGTCGCGTTCACGGGCTCGACCGCCACGGGCCGCAAGGTCGCCGCACGAGCGGGGGAGCGCCTCATCGGCGCGACGCTGGAGCTCGGCGGCAAGAACGCGCTGTACGTCGCGGAGGACGTCGACGTCGACGCGGCCGTCCCGGGCATCGTTCGGGCCTGCTTCTCGAACGCCGGGCAGCTGTGCGTCTCCGTCGAACGACTAGTGGTGCACGAGGCGATCGCCGACGAGTTCGTGGCCAAGTTCGTGCGCGCCGTGCGCAACCTGCGGCTCAGCCCGGCGCTGGACTACTCGGCCGACATCGGCTCGCTCACCTCCGCCGCGCAGCTCGACAAGGTCACCGCGCACGTCGACGACGCGCTGGCCCGCGGCGCCCGGGTGCTCGCCGGCGGGGTGCACCGCGCCGACGTCGGCCCGTACTTCTACGCGCCGACCGTGCTCGACGACGTGCCGGCCCAGGCCGTCGTGGCGCGCGAGGAGACGTTCGGGCCCGTCGTCACGATCACGCGGGTCGACTGCGACGAGGACGCCGTCACGGTCATCAACGACACCGAGTACGGGCTGCACTCCGCCGTCTGGACCCGGGACGTCGCGCGGGCGCGGCGCCTGGCCGCGCGCCTGGAGTGCGGTTCGGTGGCGATCAACGACGGGTACACGCTGACCTGGGGCTCGGTCTCCGCGCCGCTCGGCGGCTGGAAGTCGTCGGGCCTCGGCGGGCGGCACGGGGCGGCGTCGATCACCGGCCTGACCCGGCAGCAGACCGTGGTGACGTCGCGCGGCGCCCGGATCGGGGCCACCTTCGACAACCTCTACGGCCTGGGCGGGGACACTCCGAGCCGGGTGCTGACCACGGCGCTGGGGGCGATGCGCAAGCTGCGCCTGTCCTGAGGCGAGGGGCGGGCTTTCCGGGCCGCGACCGAACTGGTCGTCGAAGGAGTGAACGGTCGTCACCGGGGCGAGTACGCTCACCCGCATGACGACGCAGCTCCATGCCTTCTGGAAGTCCGCCAACTCGCTGCCGGTGGTCGGCGGCCTGCTCGGGAAGCGGATCTTCAGCCTGGCCTACAGCCTCAAGGCCCCGTACTTCGGCACCATCGCCCCGCGCGTGGTCGACATGCGCCCGAACTACGGCGAGGTCGTCGTCCCCAACCGGTGGCGCAACCGCAACCACATCGGCACGGTGCACGCGATCGCGGTCTGCAACGGGCTCGAGATGGCCATGGGGTCGCTCGCCGAGGCCACCGTGCCCGACGACAAGCGGTGGCTGCCCAAGGGCATGGAGGTGTCCTACCTGGCCAAGTCGACCGGCGACGTCACCTGCGTGGCCGAGACCGACCAGGCGCAGTGGGACGGCGACGACAAGGACCTGCCCGTCCGCGTGCGCGGCGTGCTGGCCGACGGCACGGTCGTGGTCGAGGGCACGATCCACCTGTGGGTCACGCCGAAGAAGAAGTGAGTCAGCGGGGGCGGCGCCTCGCGAGGGAGCGGACCGCGGCCTTCCAGCTCGCCGGCAGCTCGCGCACGTGCCACCAGGCCCACTGCGCCGGCTGGACGCTCGCTGCGCTGACGCCGACCCCGACGGCGTCGAGCCCGGCCTCTACGCAGGAGTAGAGGGTGCGGCGCAGGTGGTAGTCCTGCGTGACGACGACGGCGGTGCGCACGCCGTACAGGTCGTGCGCGCGGCGGCACGTCGCCGTGGTGTTGAAGCCCTCGCGGTCCAGCACGATCGCGTCGTCGGGGACGCCGAGGTCGTTGTCCAGGAGCCAGGCCCGCATCGAGCCGGGCTCGTCGTACCGGGTGCCGTCGGGGTTGTCGTGCGCGTCGCCGCTCAGGATCACCGTGGGCGCGACGCCCGCGCGGTACAGCTCGGCGCCGCCCTCGACGCGGCGGCGCAGGTACGTCGACGGGGTGCCGTCGGTGCGCAGGCCCGCGCCGAGCACGATGACGGCGTCGGCCTTCTCGATCTCGGTCGCGTCGTTGCGCACGCGGGCGTTCCCGGTGGCCTGAACTGCGACGACGGGGACGGTGAAGGCGACGGCGAGCACGCCCGCGACGATGGCGGAGACCTTGAGGGGAGTCACGACGGGAACGCTACCGCGTGTGCGGGGGTGGGCTGGTGCGGGGTGCGGGGTGCGGGGTGCGCGGGGGCTGCGGGTGAGTGGTCGGCAGAATGTCAGGTGGTCGGCAGTCCGAGGAACCGACCATCTGACATTCTGCCGACCGTCTGACGTTCTACCGACCCAGCAGGGCCAGCTCCGCGGCCAGGTTCGACTCGGCCGCCGTCTGCCAGCGGGTGGTGCCCGGGGGCGTGCGGAACAGGGGGCCGCTCGACAGGAGGGTGCGGAGCACCTCCGAGCGGCCGGCGCGGAACAGCGGGTCGGGGACGTCGCAGTACTCGGCGCGGACCTGGTGCGTGTACCGCGTGTAGACGGCGGGGCTGCCGCCGAGCACGGCCAGGTCGGCGTCGCTGACCAGGCCGCCGACGACGTCGTCGGGCGCCGGGTCGTGGGCGGCCGTGACCATGACGAGGCGCGCAGTCTCGTCGATGTCCTCGCTGGTGACGCCGGTCCCGGTGAGCGGGCCGAGCAGCTCGGCCACGAGCTCGGCGGACCGCTCCTCGTCCTGCTGGGCGACGCCGTCGTGCACCGCGTCGTGGAACCAGAGCGCGAGGCGGGCGCGCCAGTGCTCGCGCTCGGACACGGTGCTCTCGGCCGCGACGACGTCGAGGGCGTCGAGGGCCGCGGCCAGGTGGAACGTCGTGTGGTAGACCCGGTGCGGCTCGCGCCAGCGGTCGACCAGGTCCGTGCCGGCGTCGCGGGCCGGGCTCGGGTCGGGCCACAGCTCGTCCCACCGGCTCAGGAGTGCGGCCCGCTTGGCGCGGTTCCGCTCGGCGCCGGAGACACGCAGCCCGGAGCCGGCCAGCCGGCGGGCCAGGTCGCCGCCGTCGACGGGCACGGCGCCCGCGGCGACCAGGTCGTCGTACCGCTCGGCGGGGACGTCGTAGTGGTCGAGGTCGAGCGCGCGGTCGGGGATCCCGGCGGCGCGGGCGAAGAGGCGGAGCTCGTGCAGCGACCCGTCCGAGACCAGGTGGGAGAAGAGCGTCCCGTGCGCGGGCCAGGCCGGCGGGTCGATGAAGAGGGTCACGGGGTGAGGCTAGCGCTCCTGGGAGGACGGGACGGCCGGTCGGTTCGGGCATGGGTTCGGACGACCAGTTGACGCCTGGCCGCTGATGGCACTCCGAAGATCACCCGCTCGCACGGCAGAAGTGGTCAACGGGTGCGTTTTTCGTCCCCTAGATTTCTGGTCGGCCGAGCAGTGTCGCCCGGCTGGATCCAACTGGGGCGTGAGGACACCGTGGTGAAGACGCCGACGGCGCATGAACAAGCCGGTCACGCCCGCTCACTAGCGTCAAGGAACAGGTATGTCAGAAGAGCGCATTATCTTTGTCACCTTTATTGTCCTGGCCGGCTTCGTGGCACGGTGGCTCTTCCGCCGGGCGGCGGCCAAGCGGTCCGGCTCCGGTGTCGTGCAGGTCGTCGTCTGGGCGCGCTCCGGCAAGGTCCCCGGCCTGGCGCGGCAGAAGAAGTGGGTCAAGGCCAAGGTCAGCGCCGACGAGGCCGGGCGCCTGGTGTGGGTCGAGCCAGCGGGTGAGCCGGTGGCTCTGACCCTGCGCAGCCGGGAGTCGCGTCCGCGCGGCAAGAGCGACCTGTGGTTCCTCGACCCGGGTACCCCGGTCTGGGACGCCACCACCCCCGACGGTCAGGAGCTGAGCATCGTCATCCCGCAGGCACGTGAGCACTGGTTCGTCGAGAAGCTGCCAGGCGGGGGGTCTGTCGGTGATGAAGCCGTAGCCGGGTGACGCGGCCGAGGATGCCGGCGGCGAACGCCGCTACTCCTGCTCGCCCGCCCGCTCCGCCCGGCGAGCCTCCCTCGCCGCCGCGCGCTGCGCCTTCACGGCCTCGGTGACCTGCGCGATGTCGTCCTTGGCCGGCTGACGGATCACTCCGCCGGCCGCCACGTACTCGTCGCCGTGCTTCGCCAGGTGCGCCGCGAACAGCGGGCACACGGGCACCACGACGATGTTCTTGCGGATGCTGTCGGTGAGGGCCTCGCGCACCAGGATGCCCGCGAGGCCGCGCCCGCCGTACTCCTCGTCGACCTCGGTGTGGAAGAAGATCCGGTCGCCGCCGGCCTCATCAGCACCGCCGCCTCCGGCAGCGCCGTCATCGCCACCAGACGCGCCGGAACCACCCGGGGCCCCGTCCACGAAGTCCGCCCTCCCGACCACGGGCCCGCCGTCGACCTGCACGGCGTACGCGCCGATCGGGCCACCCGTGTTCAGCGTGACGGTGACTGGCGCACCGGTCCTGTCCTTCATGACGCCTCCAGAACGGTCGTGGGCGCGGTGGTCCCGGTCAGCGTACGCAGTTCGTCGAGGCCCACGTTCGCGCCGAACGCCGGGGTGCCGGGTTCGAGCCGAACCCCCGCTTCGAGGTCGCCGATCACGAGCGGGTCGAAACCCAGAGCGTCGATGACCGAAGCGACGACGAAGAGGTCGTCGGGGGAGTCCCCGGCCAGCGCGATCGCCTTGCGCCCGACGGCGCCCGCGGGGCGGGCACCGTCCTCCAGGTCGTGGTAGCCCATGTGGTTGAAGGCCTTCACGACGCGCGCTCCCGGCAGGAGCTGCGCCACGAACTCGCTCGACGAGAGGTCGCGCGGGAGGATCCCGTCGCGTGGCCCGTCGATCTCCCACCAGTGATTCATCGCGTCGACGACGAGTCGGCCCGCCAGCTCCGCGACCGGCAGCCCGGGGTGCTTTCCGAGCGGGAGCGCGAGCACCACGACGTCGGCGGCAGCGGCCTCGGCGGGCCACACCGCCGTCGCCCCGGGAGTGAGCACCTCGATCGTCAGCGCGATCTTCTCCGGATCGCCCGACCCCGAGATCAGCACGCGGTAGCCGGCGGCGACGGCCAGCCGGGCCAGGACGGTACCGACCTTGCCGGCCCCGAGGATGCCGATCGTCGTGCTGGCGGGAGCCATCACAAAGCCCCGACCGTGCTCGGCTTCTCGGCCAGCAGCTCGCGCACCCGCGGGATCACCTGGGTGCCGTACAGCTCGACCGAGCGCAGCCGCGCGTCGGCCGACACGGCGCCGGCCGAGGAGTAGATCATGTCGAACCGGCCGACATCCAGGACGCGGATCGCCCGCGCCATCTTGCGCGCGACCGTCTCGACCGACCCGACGTACAGCGAACCCTGCTCCACGTCGGCGTCGAACTCGTCCTTGCGCAGGGGAGGCCAGCCGCGCAGGGCGCCGATACGGTCGCGGATCTCGCGGTAGCCCGGGTAGAACAGCTCCTTCGCCTCCTCGTCCGTGGCGGCGACGAAGCCCGGCGAGTGCATGCCGACCGGCTGCGGCGTCGTACCGAGCTTCTCGTGCGCCCGCCGGTAGAGCTCCACGTACTGCGCGAACCGGTCGGGCGGGCCGCCGATGATGGCGAGCATGAGGCCGAACCCGTAGTAGGCGGTGCGGAGCACCGACTGCGGCGTCCCGCCCACGCCCACCCAGGTCTTGAGGCGTCCGGACTCCGTCTTCGGGAAGACGTCGGCCTCCTGCAGCGAGGCGCGCATCGTGCCCTCCCACGTGACCGGCTTCTCGTCGAGGAGGTGACTGAACAGGTCGATCTTCTCCTCGAACAGCGTGTCGTAGTCCTTCAGGTCGTACCCGAAGAGCGGGAACGACTCGGTGAAGGAGCCACGGCCGAGGATCACCTCGGCGCGTCCGTTCGAGAGCGCGTCGACGGTCGCGAACCGCTGGAAGACCCGGACCGGGTCGTCCGACGACAGCACCGTCACACCCGACGCGAGCTTGATGCGCTGCGTCGCCGTCGCGATGCCCGCGAGGACGGTCTCCGGGGTCGAGATCGCGTACTCGGGGCGGTGGTGCTCGCCCAGCGCGATGACGTCGATGCCCACCTGGTCCGCAAGGACCGCCTCGGCGACGACGGCCCGGATCGCCTCCGCGTGCGAGACGAGGTCGCCGTCCGCGTTGCGCGGCAGGTCGCCGAAGCTGTCGATACCGAACTCGATCTGCGAGACATCCACCATGACCAGCCCCTTCTGGGTGCTCATTTGATTGACACGTGAATCATCGCTCCATATAGTTCACATGTCAATAACCCACGGAGGAGGGGACGATGGCGACGTCGAAGCGCCGGAGCATGCCTACGCGACGTGAGCTCGCGATCTGGCGGGGGTACATCGAGACCTACGACATCCTCCGCAACCGCCTCGAGGCGCGGCTGCACCACGACTCGGAGCTCTCCAACGGCGACTACCGGGTGCTGCTGGCGCTCAGCGAGGCGGAGGAGCACACGCTCCGCTCGTCCGCGCTGGCCGCACACATCGAGTGGGAGCGCAGCCGGCTCTCCGGCCACCTGGGCCGGATGGAGAAGCGCGGGCTGGTGCGGCGCGAGCCGTGTGCCGAGGACGCCCGCGGGTCGCAGGTCGTGCTTACCGACGAGGGCGCGCGCGCGTTCCGCGCGAGCACCGTGCCGCACCTGCAGGCGATCAAGGAGACCTTCCTCGACGCGTTCACCGACGAGCAGCTCGACGTGCTGGGCGAGGCGACGACGGCGTTGCGCGCCCACCTCGGGCTTCCCCCGATCGTTCCCGGCGGGAGAAGCCCGAGGGCCGAGGCCTAGCCGGCCGCGACCAGCGCGGCGGCCTGCCGCGCGATCGCCAGCTCCTCGTTGGTCGGCACGACCATGACGAGGGGGGTATCGACCCGCGGGGTCTCGACAGGCTCGACCAATGAGGAGATCACCCGGGCCTCGCCCGACGGCGCCTCGTTGGCCGCCGGGTCGATCGTGAGCCCCAGGAACTTCAGGTCGCGCACCACGCCGGACCGGATGGTGTGGTCGTTCTCGCCGACCCCCGCGGTGAACGTCAGCACGTCGATGCCGCCGAGCACCGCCGCGTACGCGCCCACGTACTTGCGCAGCCGGTGCAGGTAGACGTCGCGGGCCAGGCGCGCGTCGGCGTCGCCCGCTGCCACCAGCCCGCGCAGCTCGCGCATGTCGCTCACCCCGGACAGGCCCAGCACGCCGGACTGCTTGTTCAGCAGGGTGTCGACGTCGGCGCCGGACAGCCCGCCGCGCATGAGGTGGAAGACGACGCCCGCGTCGATGTCGCCCGAGCGCGTGCCCATGACCAGGCCCTCGAGCGGCGTCAGGCCCATCGAGGTGTCCATGGGCCGGCCGCCCAGGATCGCCGACGCCGACGCGCCGTTGCCCAGGTGCAGCACGACCTGCCGCAGCGTCTCCGGCCCGCGCCCCTCGGCCGCCAGCTTCTCGACGACGGCGGGGTGCTCCGCGACCGCCGTCGACACGAACTGGTGCGACGTGCCGTGGAAGCCGTACCGCCGCACGCCGTGCTCCGCGGCGACCTTGCGGTCCAGCGCGTACGTGGAGGCGGCGGCGGGCAGCGACGCGAAGAACGCGGTGTCGAACACCGCGACGTGCGGCACGTGCAGCAGCTCGCGCGCCACCTCGATTCCGGTCACGTTGGCCGGGTTGTGCAGCGGCGCCAGGGGGATGAGGTCCCGGATGCCGGCCACGACGTCGTCGTCGACCAGGGTGGGGGCGGAGAAGATCTCGCCGCCGTGCACCACGCGGTGCCCGACGGCGATCACGTCGGCGTCCGCGAGCTTGGGCCCCACCTCGTCGAACATGCCCTTGACGACCCGCAGCGCCTCGCCGTGGTCGGGCACGTCGAGTTCGCGCACGACCTTCTCGCCGCCCGTCTCGTGCTTGACGGTGCCCGAGGACTGGCCGATCCGGTCGACGATGCCGCCCGCGACGGCCTCGCCCGAGTCGGGGTCGACGAGCTGGTACTTGAGAGACGAGGAGCCGGAGTTGAGGACGAGGACGGTGCTCATGCGGACTCCTTGCCCTGCGCCTGGATGGCGGTGATCGCCACGGTGTTCACGATGTCCTGCACCAGCGCGCCGCGCGACAGGTCGTTGACCGGCTTGTTCAGGCCCTGCAGCACCGGCCCGACGGCGACCGCGCCTGCCGAGCGCTGCACCGCCTTGTACGTGTTGTTGCCGGTGTTCAGGTCGGGGAAGACGAACACGGTGGCGCGCCCGGCGACGTCGGACCCGGGCAGCTTGGACGCCGCGACCGAGGCGTCGACGGCGGCGTCGTACTGGATGGGGCCCTCGACGTCGAGCTCGGGCGTGCGCTCGCGGACCAGCCCGGTCGCGGTGCGCACCTTGTCGACGTCGGCGCCCGTGCCGGACTCGCCCGTCGAGTAGGACAGCATCGCGATGCGCGGCTCGACGCCGAACTGGCGGGCGGTCGCGGCCGAGGAGACGGCGATGTCGGCGAGCTCCTCCGACGTCGGGTCGGGGATGACGGCGCAGTCGCCGTACACGAGCACCCGGTCCTCCAGGCACATGAGGAACACCGAGGACACCGACGACGTGCCCGGCTTGGTCTTGATGATCTCGAACGACGGCCGGATGGTGTGCGCCGTCGAGTGGGCCGCACCGGAGACCATGCCGTCGGCCAGCCCGAGGTGCACCATCATCGTGCCGAAGTAGGAGACGTCGGTGACGATCTCGCGCGCCCGCTCGACCGTCATGCCCTTGTGGGCGCGCAGCCGCGCGTACTCGGCGGAGAACTTCTCGACGTACTCGGGGTCGTGCGGCGACAGCACGCGCGCGGCCTCGATGTCGAGGCCCAGCTCGGCGGCGCGCGCCCGGATCGGCTCCTCGTCGCCCAGGATCGTCAGGTCCGCGATCTGCCGGGCCAGCACCGTGGAGGCCGCGCGCAGGATCCGGTCGTCGGACCCCTCGGGCAGCACGATGTGCCGCCGGTCGGCGCGTGCCCGCTCGATGAGCTGGTACTCGAACATGAGCGGCGTGACCACCTCCGGCCGCGGCAGGTCGAGGCGCGCGGCGAGCGCGGCGGAGTCGACGTTGCGCTCGAACAGGGCGCGCGCCGTCTCGACCTTGCGCACCGAGCCCTTGTCCACGCGCCCGCGGGTCGTCGCGGCCGCGCGGGCCGTGCGGTAGGTACCCAGGTCCGTGGTGATGATCGGCAGCTTGGGCCGCATGGCCTCCAGCAGCTCGGCGGGCCGGCCCTGCGGGTAGAACCCGCCGTTCAGGATGATCCCGGCCAGCGACGGGAACGACGGCGTCATGTGCGTCGCGAGCAGGCCGATCAGCAGGTCGGTGCGGTCGCCCGGCGTGATGACGACACCGCCGTCGGTCAGCCGCTCCAGCAGGTGCTCGAAGCTCATGGCCCCCACCTGCACGTCGAGCGCCTCGCGGCCCAGCAGCTCCGGGTCGCCCAGCACGAGCGTGCCGTCCACGGCCTCCAGGAGCTGGCCCACGGTCGGGGCCTGCAGGAACGGCTCCTCGGGGATGGTCCACACCGGCAGGTCCGGCTGCGCCTCGGCGAGTACCGCCCGCACCTCGCGCGCGCTCTGCGTGTCCGCCCGGTTGACCACCAGGCCGATCGCCTGGGCGTGGTGCGCCGCGAGCTCGGCCAGGCTCACGTCCGCCAGGGCCCGCACGCCGTCCGGGGTGCGCTCGCGGCCGGAGACGACCAGCAGCACCGGTGCGCCCAGGTTCGCGGCGATGCGCGCGTTGAACGAGAGCTCGGTGGGCCCGGCGACGTCGGTGTAGTCGGTGCCGAGGATCACCACCGAGTCGCAGCGGGCCGCGAGGTCGTGGAACCGCGCCACGATGCGGCTCAGCGCGTCCTCGGGGTCGTTGTGCAGGTCGGCGTAGGTCACGCCGACGGCGTCGTCGTAGGAGATGTCGACGCCGTCGTGCTCCAGGAGGAGCTCCAGCACGTGGTCGCGCTCGCCTCCGGAGTCCTCGGTCTCGCTCGCGCGCGAGACGGGCCGGTAGACCCCGACCCGCTGGCCCTTGCGGACCAGCAGGTCGAGGACGCCCAGCGCGACCGTCGACTTTCCGCTCTCGCCCTCCGGGCTCGCGATGACGATGCTGCGGGTTGCGCCGGTCACGTGTCGCTCCGTGTTCACTTCGTGGGATTTGCTGCTACTCGTTGTCTCCACCGGTGCCGAGCGTAGCGTCAACCTGCCCCTCGTCGGACTGGTCCTGCGCGTCCGGCCACACCCAGTCGCGGACCTCGGGGATGTCGTCGCCGTGCTCCCGGGTCCACGCACGCGCGCGAAGCCGCGCGTCCTGCATGCGCTGGCGCAGCCCGGCCTGCGCGCTGCCGAGCTGCGGCACCCGGTCGATGACATCGATCACAAGGTGGTACCGGTCCAGGTCGTTCAGCATGACCATGTCGAACGGCGTCGTCGTGGTGCCCTCCTCCTTGTACCCGCGCACGTGCCAGTTGACGTGGCCCGTGCGGCGGTACGTGAGGCGGTGGATGAGCCACGGGTAGCCGTGGTAGGCGAAGACGACGGGGCGGTCGGGCGTGAACAGACCGTCGAACTCGGAGTCGGTCAGGCCGTGCGGATGCTCCTTGGCGTCCTGCAGCCGCATGAGGTCGACGACGTTGACCACGCGCACCTTCAGGTCGGGGAGCTCCCGGCGCAGGATGTCGGCCGCGGCGAGCACCTCCAGCGTCGGCACGTCACCCGCGCAGCCCAGCACGACGTCGGGCTTCTCGCCCGCGACCTCCGTGCCGGCCCACTCCCAGATGCCCAGGCCGCGCGTGCAGTGCTCGATCGCGGTGGGCATGTCGAGGAAGTTGGGCGCGGGCTGCTTGCCCGCCACCACCACGTTGACGTACTGCCGGCTGCGCAGGCAGTGGTCGTAGGTGGACAGCAGGGTGTTCGCGTCCGGCGGGAGGTAGACCCGCACGATCTCGGCCTTCTTGTTCACCACGTGGTCGATGAACCCGGGGTCCTGGTGGCTGAACCCGTTGTGGTCCTGGCGCCACACGTGGCTGGACAGCAGGTAGTTCAGCGAGGCGATGGGCCGCCGCCACGGGATGTGGTTGGTGACCTTGAGCCACTTGGCGTGCTGGTTGAACATCGAGTCGACGATGTGGATGAACGCCTCGTAGCTGGTCAGCAGCCCGTGCCGGCCGGTCAGGAGGTAACCCTCCAGCCAGCCCTGCACCTGGTGCTCGCTCAGCATCTCCATGACGCGGCCCGCGCGGGCCATGTGCTCGTCCACCTCGGGGCCGATGTACTCGGCGTTCCACTGCTTGTCCGTCACCTCGTACACGGCCTGCAGCCGGTTCGACGCCGTCTCGTCCGGTCCGAAGATGCGGAAGTTGTCGGGGTTGAGCCGGATGACGTCGGTGAGCCACTGGCCCAGCACGCGCGGCGCTTCGGACCGCGACCCGCCGGGCACCGGGACGTCCACCGCGTAGTCGCGGAAGTCGGGCAGCCGCAGGTCCTTGAGCAGCAGCCCGCCGTTGGCGTGCGGGTTGGCGCTCATCCGCAGCGCGCCCCGCGGCGCCAGGTCGCCGATCTCGGCCAGCACGCGGCCGTCGTCGTCGAACAGCTCCTCCGGGCGGTAGGACCGCAGCCAGGTCTCCAGCACGCGCAGGTGCTCGTCGGTGTCGCGGGCGTTCGCCAGCGGCACCTGGTGCGCCCGCCACGAGCCCGTCGTCTTCTTGCCGTCGATCTCGGCCGGGCCGCTCCAGCCCTTGGGCGTGCGGAACACGATCATGGGCCACATCGGGCGGCTCAGGTCGCCCTGCGCGGCCCGCGCCTTGATCGTGGCGATCTCGTCCAGGACCTCGTCGAGCAGGGTCGCGAACCGGCGGTGCGTGTCCAGCGGCGACTCGTTCTCGTCGTAGCCGCCGTCGAAGAAGTAGGGCCGGTGGCCGTAGCCGACCATCAGGTCGTTCAGCTCCTGCTGCGAGATGCGCGCCAGGACCGTCGGGTTCGCGATCTTGTAGCCGTTGAGGTGCAGGATCGGCAGCACGACGCCGTCCTGGGCCGGGTTGACGAACTTGTTCGAGTGCCAGGAGGTGGCGAGCGGCCCCGTCTCGGCCTCGCCGTCGCCCACCACGGCCGCCACCAGCAGGTCCGGGTTGTCGAAGACCGCGCCGTAGGCGTGGCTCAGGGCGTAGCCCAGCTCACCGCCCTCGTGGATCGACCCCGGGGTCTCCGGCGCGACGTGGCTCGGGATGCCGCCCGGGAACGAGAACTGGCGGAACAGGCGCTTGACGCCCTCCGTGTCCTGCGTGATGTCGCTGTACACCTCGGAGTAGGTGCCGTCCAGGTAGGCGGAGGCGACCAGCCCGGGGCCGCCGTGTCCGGGGCCCGTCACGTAGACCGTCTCCTGCTGCCGCTCCTTGATGGCGCGGTTCAGGTGCGCGTACAGGAAGTTCAGGCCCGGCGTGGTGCCCCAGTGGCCCAGCAGGCGCGGCTTCACGTGGTCCGCCGTCAGGGGCTCACGCAGGAGCGGGTTGTCCAGGAGGTAGATCTGGCCGACCGAGAGGTAGTTGGCGGCCCGCCACCACGCGTCGATGCGCTCGAGGTCGGCGGGGGCCAGCTCGGCGACACCGGTGGTGCGCCACCGGGTGGCCGGAGAGTCGGGGACTGTGGTCGTCGTCATCACTCACGCTCCTACTGCGGTCTGCGTGTGAACCCTGCGGTTACGTGTGGATCCGTGCCGGTCTGCTGCCCGTTCATTCGAACGCAGAACCGCCGTACACGCGAGACGACCGCACCGTCCGCCGATCTGTGACGCGTGCGACAGATCCGGGCGGTGACCTGTGCCGCCGACCCGCCGGCGGCGGCTACCGTTGAGGTTATGCCTGTCAGTGCCCCCAGCACATCCCCGTCGAAGGTGATCGACGTCGACACCACCGCACAGCGCCGTACCTTTCTCCAGGTCGCCAAGCAGCCCCGGATGATCGGCCTGCTGCTCGTGTTCGTGCTGGCGGCGTTCGTGTGCGGACGGCTGGGTGCCTGGCAGCTCGACCGCGCCTACGAGCGGGCGGAGCTGGCCGCGCAGCAGGAGGCGGCCGAGGCCGTGGCGGCCGGGCCCGCCTGGCTGGGCGACGTGCTCGCGCCGCAGGAGAGCTTCCTCGGCGAGCTGGTCGGCCGCGAGGTCCGCGTGACCGGCGAGTACGACCAGTCCGGCACCCTCCTGGTTCCGGGCCGCGCCCTGGAGGGCCGCGTCGGCTACCTCGTGCTGACCCCCTTCCGCGTGTCCGACGACGGGACCGGCGGCGCGTCCTGGGCCGACCTGTCCGGCCCGCCCGTGCTGGCGCTCGTCCAGGGCTGGGTGGCCGACCCCGCCGACGCCGCGGCGCTGACGCTGCCCCCGGGCGAGGTCACGGTGACGGGCTGGCTCCAGGCGGGCGAGTCGACGTCGGGCAGCGCCGCGGTCGTGGACGGGCAGACCGACCACATCGCCCTGAGCGCGCTCGTCAACGAGTGGGGCGGACCCATCTACACCGGGTACCTCGTGGCCACCAAGGGACCGGGCTCGCCCGAGGAGGGCGGGGTCGCGGCCCTGCCGCGCCCCACCATCGACGGCGGCTCCGGGGCCAACCTGCAGAACATCTTCTACGCGCTGCAGTGGTGGCTGTTCGGCGGGTTCGCCGTGCTGCTGTGGGTGCGCCTGGTCCGCGACGAGATGGCCGGCGGACGCCGCGGCGGCGCGCCCACCGACGCCGGCACCGGAATCGCGGGCCTGCCGGCGGCGTGAGCCACCCTTTCGAGGCCTAAGTTTCTTCGCTCTCAGCCAACTGC